>MTCR01000140.1 GCA_002212725.1 Sphingobacteriales bacterium TSM_CSM
AGTCACGCTATAACCTTAATCGAAAAAGCGATTGAAAAAAATCAACTACAACTTGTCAAACAATGGATTGACAAATATCAATTACAGGGAAAATATCCTATTGAAACCTTAATTGAAAAAGCCATTGAAAAAAATCAACTACAACTTGCTTTACAATGGATTGACAAATATCAATTACAGGGAAAATATCCTATTGAAACCTTAATTGAAAAAGCCATTGAAAAAAATCAACTACAACTTGCTGAACAGCGGATTGAAACATATCAGTTGCAGGAAAAATATCCTATTGAAACCTTAATCGAAATTGCAATTGAACAAAATCAACAAAAACTTGTCAAACAATGGATTGACAAATATCAATTACAGGGAAAATATCCTATTGAAACCTTAATCGAAAAAGCCATTGAAAAAAATCAACTACAACTTGCCGCACAATGGATTGTAGAAAATCAATTGTATGGCAAGTACGTAATACCCTGCCAAATAACCAATATAATTAAAAGTCATATTATTGTTAACATAAAAAACAGCCCATTCCCATGTAGCATTCATATAGGGCAATTAGCCAATGATTATATCCCCAATATCTTTGAATTTGAGTATGATGGAGTAAAACTCCATGTGGGTCAAACTTTGCGCGCCCTTATTATAGGCGTAGATGAAAAAGGGCGGGTGCAGTTATCTTTAATAGGGGTGCCATAACAGGTTGGGTAAATACAATGCAATTTACCAACCCTGCCCGCACAATGGCGCTATCTATACCGGGCTGACTGCAAGGTTTACCAACCCTTTATACCCGCCCTGCCGCCTGTATAACTGCCAATAATGCGCCCCTGCACATAAATTGCAATACTACAAACCTGATTGCGTTGGGTTCTGATAATGAGTTTATTGCAAAAGCAACCTGTTACCAATTCATTACCTTTAAAAGTTACAGCAAGAACCGGAACAATAATACTTCCCGCAAAGATTTGCGCGTAGTTGCTGCGCTAAATAGCATTGACGCTTTCGCGGTAAACTAAGGTGGTAAGGGTGTGGCCTACGGCTTGCAGGGTGGTTTTGCTAATGGCATTCATATTGTCTTTGTGCGTATGCCAAAAATGGCCAAACTCGCCTTCGTAGGTGTAGTGAATAATGTCTATGGTAGGAATTTTGGCATTTTGGTTTACATACAAATGGTCGTCTGTAATGGGGGCGCGCGTGGGTTTGTTTATGAAATAGCTGCCGTACCCCAGTTCATTACCAAGGTTCCATACTTTTTTCACCACATGCGGGGCATAGCCCAGCGAGTTTTGCTCCTGCAGAAACAGGGCATCGGGTGCGCCCACCATATCGAGCAGAATGCCGTACTCGGCGCGGTAGCCGGGCGTGTGCAGGTTTTTGCTCCAGTATTGCGAGCCAAGGCAAAACGAGTCGTCAATGCCATAATCGCCATAATCTTCGGTATCAAACAAAACAATGTCAATGCCCAAAGAGGAGGGGAGGGGGTTGGCGGCCAGCAGGCGGCCAATTTCCAGCAAAACGCCCACGCCGCTGGCGCCGTCGTTGGCGCCCAAAATGGGTTCTTTGGTGCGCTCGGTATCCTGGTCGGCATTGGGGCGGCTGTCCCAGTGTGAGCAGAGCAAAATGCGGCGGGTGGCCTGCGGGTTAAATGCGGCAATAATGTTGTAAACGGGCAGTTTTTTATCATCGTGGGCAGTAACCGTTGCGGCTTGTGTGGTGGTATTGGGTGCAAACCGTTTCAGGGTAGCTTCCAGCCATTGGGCACAGGCTTTGTGTTGGGCAGTGCCGGGTACGCGCGGGCCAAAGTCAACCTGTTTTTGTATATAGGCATACGCCGAATCGGCATTGAAAGCGGGTGCATTTACCGCCGGCCGTACCGGTGTTTGTTCTGCGGTGGCGCTGCCCGAAGCAGGGGCGCCCGAGGGTTGTTTACTGTCCGGGGTACAGGCAAAAACCGTTAGCAACAGTGCAAAAACTGCTGCACCCCCAAGGCGGATTACTGTTTTCATGGTGTTTATAGCGCGTTTTTATAGGTTGTTTGTCTGCGGGTGGTTATTCAACGGTCCAGGTAGTTCCGTCTTTACCGTCTTTTACCACTATGTGCAGGTTGTTGAGGCGGTTTCTTATAAGGTCGGAGGTAGGCCAGTCTTTTTTGGCGCGCGCTTCGGCTCTTATGTCTAAAATAAGGCTCATCAGTCCGTCTGAAAGTTGGTTGTTGGCGGCTCCGGTATCATCGGCAAGTCCAAGTACTTCCTGCACAAATGCCGGAAAAACGCTTTGCAGCCGGTTAAAGGTTTCCAGACCCAGGGCATCGGGCGGCAGTTGTTTATTATACAAGGCGTTAATTTTGCCCGACAGTTCAAACAAATCGGCCAGCACCATGGCGGTGTTAAAGTCGTCGTTCATATGGTCATACAGGGCATTGCAGGCGGCCTGTACGGCAAGGTCTTCATCGGGCATTTGCGGCGGGGTGTTGCCGGGGTGTTGCAGTTCGGGCAGCAGTTGCAGGGCGTTCATCAGGCGTTTGTAGCCTTTTTCGGCGGCCAGCAGGGCGGCATCAGAAAAATCGAGGGTGCTGCGGTAATGGGTTTGCAGCATAAAAAACCGAACGGTCATAGGGCTGTACGGCTGCGACATAAAGCTATTTTGTCCCGAAAACAGTTCGTGCGGTAAAATGGAATTGCCTAAGCTTTTCGACATTTTTTGCCCGTTAATGGTAAGCATGTTGCCGTGCATCCAGTAGCGCACGGGTGCCACACCGCAGCAGCCCACATTTTGGGCAATTTCGTTTTCGTGGTGCGGAAACTGCAAATCCATGCCGCCGCCGTGCAGGTCAAACTGTTCGCCAAGGTACTTGGTACTCATGGCAGAGCATTCCAGGTGCCAGCCGGGAAAACCCACGCTCCAGGGCGATTTCCAGCGCATGAGGTGTTCGGGCGAGGCTTTCATCCAGATGGCAAAATCGGCCGGGTTGTTTTTTTCGTCCTGACGCTTTAAATCGCGGGTTTCCTGCAATAAATCATCTACCACTTTACCCGATAATTTTCCGTAATCGGGGTATTGTTGTACAAATCGGGCTACATCAAAATATACCGAGCCGTTTTTTTCATAGGCCAACCCGTTATCTAATATTTTCTGCACCATTTCTATTTGCTCCATCAGGTGTCCGGTGGCGGTAGGCTCTACAGAGGGCGGCAGCACGTTAAACTGTTGCATTACCTGCCTGAACCCATTGGTATAGCGTTGCACTATTTCCATAGGTTCCAGTTGTTCAAGGCGGGCTTTTTTGGCTATTTTGTCTTCTCCTTCATCGGCATCGCTTTCCAGGTGGCCAACATCGGTAATGTTGCGCACATAGCGCACGCGGTATCCCAGGTGCAGCAGGTAGCGGTACACTAAATCAAAGGTTATAAAGGTGCGGCAATTGCCCAAATGCACATCGCTGTAAACGGTTGGGCCGCATACATACATGCCCACAAACGGCGGGTTTAGCGGCTCAAATACTTCTTTGCGGCGCGAAAAAGTGTTAAAAATGGTCAATTGTGTTTTCATGGGGCAAAGATACAGGTTTTACGCAAACCGAATGCAAGATGCCGGGTACATATTTGAACAGCAACCGGCCGGGTATGGGTTGTTTAAGGTGTTGTTATTTTCACAAACCGGTAACGGGCAACAGAAGTTCCGCCGCCGGTAATTTGCACCACATAAACCGATGCCGGAAGCAGCCGCAAATCAATGCTTGTTGTTGCTGTGCCGGCCGGCAATATACCCGAATATACCCTGCGCCCGGTAAGGTCGGTTATTTGCACAGACAGGTTTTGGTTTGCCGGCGGGTTGTTGCAGGTAATGTGCAAAACATGGGCAGCCGGGTTGGGGTACAAGGTAAACTGCGGTAATGCGCCTTCTGCCATACCTGGCTGAGGTGCTACGGCTGTGGCAAAGGGCGCAAAGCGGGCGTTAAACAGTATTGCCGCTGCATTGAGGTTGCCTTCAAAAACGGCATTCAGCGTATCGGCAATAACGGCATTGTTATCCCAATGCACAAAGTTATACCCCTCGTTGGGTATGGCTTCTATTTTTACCGGCACGCCGTTGAAATATATACCCTGCCAGGGGTACGTATCGGGTGTAATGGTGCTGATGCGGATTTTACCTGCGCCTTCGGGATAAACGTTCAGGATAACATCAACCTGATTGGGCAATTCAAAGGCATTTTGTATATGGCTTCTTACCTGTGTGCTTCTTTCGGCCAACTGGCTTTGAAAAACAAGGTGGTTGTTGTAAAAATCGTTCATTTGCCCGGCAATATTGTTGGGGTCGCCCCATCGGGCATATTCGTTTTGCATTTCAATGGCTGTTTGGCTGAAAAAGCTGTTTTCGAGGTTCAAAATGCGTTCGGGCAGGTAGGCGGTGTTCATTACATCGGCAAAGCGGTTAATAAAGTAGTGGCGGTAGGGGGTATTTTGCATACTTTTCAGCCAGATGTTAATGTATGGGTTGGCGGGGTCTTGCGAGCGCATGTATTGAATATGGTCAAAAAAGCAGTCGGTCCAGGAATTTGGCGCCATTGCCAGTTCCAGGTCAATAAGGCAGAAGCGCCACCTGAAATTGGTGCTGTTGGAGCGGTAAATGCGAATGTTGTTTCCGGGCCAATCGGTATTACCCATCCATGATGCTCCTATGATATAATCGGTGTACCAGGTGAGGTCAAAATAAGCATCGGCCTGGCTCCAGTAATTGTTGTCGGTTACATCAAGGGCGTTAAAGGCATCATAATCGTCGAAAAAGGCATTGGCAGAGCCGTTTACGGCACGCAATACACTGCCGCCCCATGCACTGAGCGACAGAATATCGGTAGAGTCGGGGTGGGCGTTTTCTGTTATTTCAAAAAATTCGGAGTCCATTTTTTCGCGCAGTTCATACAGTCCGAAGTAAGCGCCGTTAATATATACGCTTACCGGGCGCCATGCGGAGTAGTAGGTATTGGTTTGCCCTGCCATCATTTCGGTTTGGCAGGCATCTTTGTAGGGCAGTATGAGGTATTGGTTGCTGCCGTTTCGGAGGTAAATTTTACCATACCGGGTTCTGTTGGGGCGGTTTGGAATAATGGGGTATTCAACCGGTTGTTCGCCCAGCACGCCGTTGTCTAATTCCACCCTGAAAGAGTGTTGCGGGTGGTAGCGGCTTCCGCCCCAGCCGCCGTCAACCTGTATGCCGGCATTTTGCGAAAAAACAACCTGTTGCAGGGTATCAAAATAAGTAACATATGCGGCGCGCTGCCAGTCGAACTGCCAGTTATCAAAGATGCCGCTTGGGCCATACAAATTAGAGGGTGCGGTAACTACCGACAGCACCGGAGTTAAATGGTTTACCCCCAAAAGGTAGGAAGCTACTGCAACCGGGCTGGGTAAATAACCCGGGGCAAATGCTCTTGCTTTTACAACGCCGGAGAAGAAAACCGGTATAGCGCCGGTATAGGGCATATCGGCCGGGGTGGGGTCTGTGCCGTTTGTGGTATAAAATACCGATGATTCGGGGCCGTTTGCATTGCTGATGCTTACCGAAAAAGGCTCGTTAAACATGCCCGATGCCACCGAAAAACCGGGTGCAATCAGGTAGCTGGTAAACCCTTCGGAAAGGTTGTTGGTGGCCTGCGGCGTGGCAGTTTGAAACAACACCACATTGCCCGATGCATCGGGAAGCAAACCGGTACTGTTATCCAGGTCTTTGCAGTTTACAAAAAGGTTGCTGAGCAATACCTGTTCGGGCGAGTAAAGCGAAATTTTTTCGCCCTGACTGCCAATTTTAAAATTGGTATGCAGGCGGTTGTTGGGGTCAATGGTTTCAAAAGCCGAATTTATTTCGCTAAACGACACCGGTTTCATGTTCATGTCAATGTAGTTATAAACGGTGTTGGGGTCGGTAGATACCACATCAAAAGCAATGCTTTGGATAAGGCCGGCGGTTAGCCCTGCCGCGGTAAGTTCGGTGGCAAGGTACAGCATTTGGTTTTTGGCGCCCCACCACCAGTTGCCGTAGGGCGCAGGGTAATCGGTAGGCGAGTTTTGCGCGGCGCCGGCGCCTATGGTTATGCCGTTGAGTTGTATGTTGGGGCGCATATAGGAGGTGCCTCCGTAAGCGGCATAGCAGGCGGCCTCGCTGCCATCTTGAAACGAAAAAACAGACGACCTGAACGGGGTTATGGTTTGGTTAAATACCGAATTGCTGGTGTATCCTGCCGAGCTGTAGGAGCAGGTACTAAGGAGAATATTGGAAACACCATCCCAATAAAACGGGGTGCTGAAATTATGCACATTCCAGCCTGTAACGGGGTTATATACACCGGTGTTTACCACATTTACAAAACCCGATATAGGTTTGCGGTCTTTACTGCTGCAAAAAACTATTTTATGCTCGCCCGGCAGTATGGCAATATTGGGAAATACCCATTTTGCAGGGTTTGCTTCATTGTCGGTAAGCGAGTAGTTGTAGAGGCTCACCGTATCGGGGCCGGCGTTGTAGAGTTCTATCCAATCGGGATAATCGCCGTTTTCGTCGGCAATGCTCTGGTAGTTCCGGTTGCTGCCCTCGTTAATTACTATCTGTGCGGTTAAAGCACCGCAGCAGCAAAGGGCAAACAACAGCAGGAAAAAGTGGTAAAGTTTACGTACTAACATAGGCTGTATTGTAGATGGTAATGAGTTTAAAGGCAGTTGGCAGAAAATACCCGTTGGTTGCAGGGTGGGTGGGGGTTAAGTGCGTACAGGTTGCTGAATGGCGGAGTTAAGTTGTTTGTTGTAAGATAGTTCAAGGGGGGGCAGGTTATGATGGGGCTGCCGGGGTTGGCAGGGGCATAACCGCTGTGCCGCTATTTTTGTTTAAGTGGCAGTGCATAAACGCCGGTTGCGGTAAAAAAAATCAGGTCAGGCAAGTTGTTGTTATATGGATTTACTGAACAAAACGTCCTGTGGTTGTTTTTGCCACAGCCGCACATCAAACACCGAGCAGATGTTTCGGATAAACAATTGCCCATTGTCGGTAACGGAAACGGTGTGGTTATGTTGTTCAATCAGCCCGTCGGTTTGCAGCAGTAATAGTTTTTCCGCTATGGCGGGCAACATATCGGGCGGAAAAATACTTTGGTCAATAATTGCACTGCCGCGGCACATAAGGTCTAAAATAAGTTGTCGTATGGCAAGGTCTTGCGGGGTAAGCAAATGCCCGGTAACAAGGGGCAGGTTGCCCTGTTCAATGGTGGTTTGGTAGGTTGCCACATCTTTTTCGTTTTGGGCAAAGGCAGTCCAGGCATCGCCAATGCTCGATGCGCCCAGCCCAATAATGAGTTTGTTTTGCGTGGTGGTATAGCCCATAAAATTTCGGTGCAGGTTACCCTGCTGTGCGGCGGTAAACAGGGGGTCGTTGGGCAGGGCAAAGTGGTCCATGCCAATTGCGCTAAAGCCATTTTGCAGCAGCAGGTTGCGTCCAAGCTGGTACATTTGCCATTTTTGGGCGGCTTTGGGCAGGTCTTCATCGGTATAGCGGCGCTGCACCTTGCTTTTCCAGGGCACGTGGGCATAAGAGTAAAAAGCTATGCGGTCGGGTTTCAGGTTGTTTATTTTGGCTATGGTAAAGGCAATGCTGTCGGGGGTTTGCCTTGGAAGCCCGTATATTAAATCAACATTTACGCTGTGGTAGCCGTATGTTCGGGCCCATTCAATTACCTCGGCGGTTTTTTCAAAGGTTTGAATGCGGTTAATGATAAATTGCACTACAGGGTCAAAATCCTGCACACCCAAGCTGATGCGGTTAAAACCTGCTGCGGCCAACTGCTGCAAATGAGCCTTTGTGGTATAGTTGGGGTGTACTTCTACGCTAAACTCGTGGTTGGGCGCTATTTGTGCGTTTTGGGTTATTTGGGTAACGAGGTGTACCAGATTTTGCGGGCTGAAAAAAGTGGGCGTACCGCCGCCAAGGTGTATTTCCTGTATTATTGGTTCCGATGGCAGTGCTGCGCGGTACATTTGCCATTCTTTGAGCACGGCATCAAGGTAGGGGGTTTCTACTGCGTGGTTTTTGGTAATTCGCTTGTTGCAGGCGCAAAAGGTGCACAGGTTTTCGCAAAAAGGCAAATGAATGTAAAGGCTAAGCCGCCCCTGCTCGTTGGTAAAAGTGCGCGCTACTGCCCCAAGCCAGTTTTTTGGGGTTACATATTGGGGTTCCCAATAGGGTACAGTGGGGTAGCTGGTATAGCGCGGTATGGGAACATCGTACTTTGAAAGCAAGGGCAAAATATTGGTATGCTGTTTCATTCAATATGTTACATTCGGTTTTTGGGGTTTTATTACTGAGCACATACACCAATTCCCCAACCGTTTAAGCGTTAAGAAACAAGGGTAAAAACCCGTACAAAGTTAGCAAAATAACTAAACAGGTGTTTCTTTTTTTACCGCTGCCATATACAAGCCGGTGCAAATGGCGGCCAATGCAACAGCGCCAACCCAACTGCCCATCGGGGTTTTGAGCAGTGCCAGCACATCGGTAGAACCGCTAATAGCTACCGGAACCGCCAGGGCAATGCCAATCAGCGCTTCGCCGGTTATTAACCCCGATGCAAACAGCAAACCGGCTTGGTTACCTTCATCGGGCAGGGCATTTGCAGCGTTATTTTGTTTTTGCAATTGCCGTTGCGCCAGCCACGAAATAAGCCCGCCCAGCATAATGGCGCTGTCTAACTCAAAGGGCAGGTAAGCACCCACTGCCACGGCCAGCACCGGCAGCCTGAAAGAAGAGCCGCGGCGTTCCTGCACCGTATCGGCAAAAATAATGGCAGCGCCCAATAAAATGCCCACGCCTATCATTACCCAGGGCAGGGTGCCCCCAAAAACGCCTTCGGCCACGCTTTGCATGAGGGTTGCCTGCGGGGCAGCCAGAGCATGGGGGTGCTGCGGTGTTTGCGGGCCAAATCCATAGGCAGTGTGGAGCAGGGTAAGCACCGGCGCCAATACAACGGCGGCTGCCGCAACGCCCACTACCTGCATGATTTGTTGTTTTACCGGTGTTGCGCCCAAAATATATCCCGATTTAAGGTCTTGCATATTATCGCCCGACATGGCAGCCGCACAGCAAACCACCGCGCCTATCAGCACCGCCGCCGCCGGTCCTTTGGCCGAACCACTGCCCAGCAACAACAACAGCAACAGCGAAGCCGTAAGCAACGTGGCAATGGTAACACCCGATATGGGGTTGTTGGAACTTCCCACCAACCCGGCCATATAACCCGCCACCGCCGAAAACAAAAAACCCGCCAACACCATAACCACCGCCATAAATATTGATACCGAAAACTGCCCTATTTCGTAGTAGTAAATAATAAAAACAGGAATCAGCAACACGGCTATGGTGAGCAAAATATACGGCATAGGTATATCGCGCTCGGTGCGAAGCGTTTCCTGCGGCGTTTGGGTTTGCCTGAAAGCGGCAATGCCCTCGGTTAAGGCCGATGACAGCGATTTGCGAATGCTCAAAAGCGCCCAAATGCCGCCTATGAGCATGGCGCCGGCACCTAAGTACCGGATTTCGGCGCTCCACAGGTTGTTGCCCAACTCCAGCGCATTGGCACCGGCAGGTGCGCCGTTTTTGGCAATATAGGCCGGTATAGCCAGCCACCAACTGATAACCCCGCCCAAAAATACCAATACGGCAATTCTTATGCGCACAATATACCCCACCGCCACCAGCGCCGGCGACAGGTTTATGCCAAAATATAAATATGCCTTTTGCTGCAACAAAGTTGCTTTTTCAAAAACACCGCCCCACAGGTAAAAACCGGCTTCGCAAAGTTTTACCACCGCACCGGCAACGCTGCCCCATACCAGAAATTTAAGAGATTTACCGCCCGCCGTACCCGTTTTAAGCACTTCGGCGGTGGCTACACCTTCGGGAAACTGCAATTGCTGTTTTACAATAAGCGCCCGCCGCAGTGGTATGGTAAAAAACACGCCCAGCAATCCGCCGCAAAGCGAAATAAGCGTGGTTTCCCAGTAGTTGAACTGCGTCCAATACTGCATGAGTACCAGCGCCGGAAAGGTAAAAATAACCCCCGCCGCCAGCGACTCGCCCGATGAAGCAGCCGTTTGCACCCCATTGTTTTCTAAAATATTGCTCTGCCTGAACATGCGCAACACTGCCATAGAAATGACCGATGCAGGAATGGAAGCCGAAACAGTCATGCCGGCAAACAACCCCAGGTATGCGTTGGCCGCCGATAAAATTGCCGATAAGACCGCCCCTAAAACAATACCTTTTACGGTAATTTCGGGCAGTTGTATGTGCGGAAGTATGTAGGGGGTGTGTTGGTCTGACATAAAAAACACATTTAGAATTAAATTAACAAAGGGTAAGTATGCGGTAAAGGTATGCAGGTAAAATATACCACACACAACACTTTGCGGGCATTTTTTTTCCAAAATACAGTTTTCTGCAAAACGGCAGGGTGTTTTGCAGCATTTTTGGTAACTATTCAGGTACTATCTGTAAATTCCGGCAATTTCTCTTGTTCCTTGCTGATTGGAAGCATTGACCATAAGGAGCAAAAAAACTTTGCGGTAAAATGAAAGGAATTCAGTTAAGAACATCACCAACAAAAGTACCACCACCTAAATAAGTGCCATTTTTTAAACAACCCGGCAGGGTAATTTACAACTGTAACCCGGTAACGCAGGTTGTTCATTCATACAAGTGCAAAATATAATAAAACAGGCGGCGCAAGGAGGATGTGTTACAACAACTCATTGATAAGGTAGCTGATTTACCGGTTGCTGTTTGCCATACAGATGATGGGGCAGCATACCGTAAAGTTTGCCTGCACATTGGCAGCAAGAGGGCAGGTAAAGCCAATACATGGAAAATTGAGCGCAAGAAGTTAAATTTCGGCACCCGCACAAAGCGGTTACAACGAAAAACAATTTGCTTTTCCAAAAATGAGCAAATTCAGGACAACGTCATTCGGATTATACATTGAAACATAGCACTTAAAACATGGCGTTTTTTTGCATGAAATTGAATGTCAACCTGTTGAATCCACTACCCAAATGCTTTACTCCAAATACAAAAACAACCAAACTTTGTTTTATCTTTGCAACCAACATGCAAAGCACCCAACTATGCAGCAAGAAAAACCAATAGCAGGAATTATAATGGGAAGCAGTTCCGATTTGCCCGTTATGCAGGCAGCAGCCGATGTTTTGCAGCAATTTGGCATTCCCTGGGAAATAGATATTGTATCGGCACACCGCACGCCGTTGCGCATGGTGCAGTATGCACAAAGCGCTTATGAGCGCGGCATCAGGGTAATTATTGCCGGAGCAGGCGGCGCGGCGCATTTGCCCGGCATGACGGCTTCGCTTACGGCGCTGCCGGTTATCGGGGTACCGGTAAAATCTTCCAATTCAATAGACGGGTGGGATTCTGTACTGTCTATTTTACAAATGCCCAACGGGGTGCCTGTGGCTACCGTTGCGCTGAATGCCGCAAAAAATGCCGGCTTACTGGCGGTGCAAATTTTGGCGGCAAACAACCCGGCCTTGTACGAAAAAATGTTGCACTATAAAGCTCAGCAAGCCGCCCTGGTTGAAGAACAGGCGCAACTGCTGCACCGCAAACCCTGATGCAAAATTTATACACACAATTTTGTGCCGCACAGACAACGCTTTTAAACTTTGATACGTTTAGGTTCATAGCACAACATGGTACTTGCACGAAAGGTGCCTGTTTTTTTTATGAGGGAGCGGAAAATCTTTAAATGGAACAAGTTGCCTTAAAATTGCCAGCAAAACAACATCAAAAAACCGAACTCAGCCAGCAGATACTGGAAGGGTGTCAGCGGAAAGACCGGCTTTGCCAGAAAAAACTTTATGAGTTTTACTATGGCAAAATGATGGCTGTTTGTATGCGCTATACCGGCAACTACGAAGAAGCCCGCGATGTGCTGCACGAGGCCTTTATGAAAGTGTTTCAGAACATAGAACGTTTTACCCCCGAATCGTCGCTGGAAAGCTGGGTAAAGCGCATTGTAATTAACACGGCAATAGACCATTTCAGGAAAAACAAGCGCCACCAAAACCAGGTCGAAATTGACGAAGCCATAACCTTGCCCGATACCGGCAGCCTGCAGGTGTTGTCGCAAATTTCGGCCGATGAAATTATGCAACTGGTGCAGCAATTATCGCCTTCCTACCGAACCGTTTTTAACCTCTATGTCATAGAAGGCTACACCCACCGCGAAATTGCTCAATTATTACAGGTAAGCGAGGGCACTTCAAAATCTAACCTGGCAAAGGCACGACATTTGTTGCAGCAAATGATTGTTAAACTCTTGCCCGAATATGGCAAGTTATACGGCAATAATGAAGAAACCTGAAACGCAAACCATTACCCACAGTAAACCCCCCCCAAAAAAACAACCTGCCGGATACCGGCAACACAACCACAACCCAAACAAAAGCAACATAAAAGTAAACCCATTTGCACACCGGCTATTCTGAATTTCTTTTTTTTGATTGCCTTGATTTATAACCGGTAAACTGATAAAAACAAGATGAAAGACATTAACCATAATTTTGACAACAAGGTTAAACGCGCACTCGAAAACTATGAGGCGCCCTATCAGCCCGATGACTGGCTGCTGATGGACGCCATGTTAGACGCCGCCGAAGAATCAAAACGCCCCACATTGGTGTTATTTCCGGGCAGGCGCATTATTAAGCTGCTGTTTACCGGCGCGTTGTTTCTTGTTTTGGCGGGTGCCGGCATTGGGTATTACCAATGGCAAAACCAGCCCGTCCCACCCAACAATATTGCCTCCAACATGCCACCTGCCCTGCCGGCCGAACAACCGCAGGGTTATACCGCCGCACCGGCAAGCGGGGTTGATGCGCCCAAGGTGCTGTCATCGGGTGCAAACACAGCCCTAAAAACCAAAAATGCGCAGGGCAGTTTGTCCAATACCGCAACTCAAAGCAAAACATCTGTAACAACAAGCAGCAAACCGGCCGGCACAACACGGTTAACACCGCAAAACCAAGACTTTGCTGCACCGCCTGCTGCTGCCTCTTTAAAAACCGGCGCAGGTTTGGCAAGCAAATCGGGGCACCAAAGTGGTACAAGGCCACCCCAAACCGGCAGCACTCCGCTTTTGTCGGGTCTTTATGCCGAGCAGGCAAATGCAGGCGCCGGCTTTGCGCCCGTAAGCGCCGCTGTAGCCTCATCGCCTGTGCATACAACAGCGCTACCGGCAGGCACTCCAACACCTGCCAACCTCAAAAATACCCCTGAACAATTGCCGCAAAAGCTGCAAAGTATAAAAGCCGCCGCATTGCCCTTGCCCCGGGCCGATATTCAACTACCCCCGCCACAGATGCCCGCCGTTGCCCAACCGGCGCTAACCGCCGCTGCCCCTGCACCGCAGTTTCCGCCTGCCGCCTTGCCCCGTTTTTCGGCAGGTGCATACACCGCTGCCGATGCCAATATGTTGCAGGAAAACAACCATGCCTTAGCCGGTATTTCAGTGGGTATGCAAGGCACCTTCCGGTTTGCCCGGCATTGGAGCATTGCCGCCGGAGCCGGATTCAGCTATAAAAAAATGCACATAAACATTGGCAACCCGCCCAATTACAACCAACCTGCCGAACCAACAGATACCACCTTTGACCCCAATTATGCCAATGCCTACTACAATGCCACCCTGCAAATGAGCATGGCCGTAATTCCGCTAACAGTGCAGTACCACCTGCTGCCCGGCAAAAAAATCAGCCCGTTTGCAGGTATAGGTTATTCGGTATATTTGCCTTATAAAAACATGCTTACCTATAACCGTCTGTTAAGCAGCAGGCATGTTTCAGACTTAACCTCGCCGCAAAGCTTACTGGCCAACACACCCTTTACGCCAGACCCCCGGCCGGTATCGGGCAACAACCCCGACAACGACCCGCTGGTAGATAACCCCAATATTTACGATATTGAAGAAGAAACTGCTTCCAACAATAATGCGCTTAATAATTACTGGGTAAACAGCCAGCCCGTTTATGAGGCAAATCTGGCTGCCAATACGGTAAACCAGCAACCAATAACCGAAGCAAACCGCCCGATGTTTGATGTGGTACACCTTGAACTGGGTATGGATTACCGCATTAGCAAACATTTCCGGCTGTCGGCAGTTACCCGGCTATCGGGCACGGTTAAGCAGCACCGGTTCGTCAATCAGCCCCAAATGAGGCAGATATCCGCAGAACAAAGGCTTTTTACCGGCTCAATACAACTATGTCTGTCGTGGTTCTTTAAGTAAACCCACACCCTTTTTACAGGGCAATACAACGCCATAATGCAATGCTGTATGCCGCCCGCGCCACAACAAAATAACCCCAATACCGCACCTGTTTACAAAAAGCGGTGTAGTATTCGGGTTATTTTAACTACCTTTGCCTTTTAAACGTACAAGCACCGTTTATGCCAGACCAACCGGCACATAAAGGCAAAAGCACTAAATTCAGCAAACCATCTTATGCCTATGCTATTGTAAGCATTGCACTGGTATTGTTTTTGCTGGGTTTGCTGGGTGTAGTGCTCATACAGGCGCAAAAACTATCGAAATATTTCAAAGAAAACATTGAGCTGATTGTAATATTAGACGATGCCGCTTTACCCGAAAACATTACCACACTTAAAAACGAAATTGCCCGAAGCCGGTTTACCAAAACCATTGAGTATGTGTCGAAAACAGAAGCCCTGAAGCGCTTTAGTGCAGAAAGCAATGAAAACCCCGATTCGGTATTGGGCTATAACCCCCTGTTTTCATCGTTCAACCTGTATCTGAAGGCCGCCTACACCAATGCCGACAGCCTTGCCAAAATAGAAAAAACGCTTAAACAAAACGCCTTGGTAAAAGACGTATTCTACCAAAAAGCCATTGTTGACCTCATAAACGTAAATGTAAGCAAAGTAGGCATTTTTTTGCTTACCCTCAGCCTGTTGTTTTTTGTAATTGCCTTTGTATTAATAGACAATACCATTAAATTAGCCATGTATTCCAACCGGTTTCTGGTAAAAAGCATGCAACTGGTAGGCGCTACGCGGTGGTTTATAGCCCGCCCGTTTATTACCCAAAGCGTGTATAACGGCCTTATAAGCGGGCTGTTGGCTTCGGTATTGCTGGCACTGGTATTGCTGCTCTTTCAAAAAAACATTCCCGAATCGGGCATTTTACACGAACCGCTGCAATTTGTGCTTATTTGCCTGCTTACGTTAGTTACCGGCGTGTTTATTTCGTGGTGGAGCACCAAAAAATCGGTGGTTAAATACCTGCAGTTGCCTTTAGATGATTTGTATTAACCCCAATTTTACCGCCGCTCAAAATGTGCAAACTTCTTTTTTAACATAAACTTTTTGTTTGTAAAACCGTAAACTACCATAATTATGTACCAACACCACCTGCTTTTCGGAAAAAAGAATTTCCTGATTGTGCTCATAGGTATCGGGCTTATTGTGCTCGGATACATTGTCATGATTGGAGGAGCAAGCGCCGATGCTAATATATATCCCGAAGCACAAATCTATGGCTTCAGAAGAACCATATTGGCTCCGGTTCTTGTATTGCTGGGTTTTGCTGTGCAGATTGTTGCCATTTTTTACCCCGTGCGGGAAGAGGATAAAATATTGCCCGACACTTCTAAAACCGGCAGTTTCACGGCACAGCAGCAGGTTAAAAAAGTAACTGCCAAAACCGGCAAAAAATAACCCGCCCTTATGAGCATACCCGAAGCCATTATTTTAGGTATTTTGCAGGGCATAACCGAGTTTTTGCCCGTTAGCAGCAGCGGGCATATTGAATTGGGAAAAGCAATTTTTAACATTACCAGCGCCGATAACCTGGCCTTTACCATTTTGGTACACGGCGCCACCGTGCTTAGCATTCTGGTGGTTTTGCGGCGCGAAATCTGGCAGTTGCTACGCGCTTTGTTCCGGTTTGAGTGGAACGAAGAAACGCAATACCTTGCCAAACTGGCCGTTTCTATGGTGCCCGTTGGCATAGTAGGGCTGTTTTTTGAAGATGCCATAGCCCAACTTTTTAACGGCAGGGTGGTAATGGTGGGCTGTTTTTTAATAGGAACCGGCTTTATTTTACAACTTAGCCGGTTAGACAGGGGGCAAAACAAGCCCGTAGGTTTTACCCAAGCCATTATAATTGGACTGGCACAGGCAGTAGCTATTTTACCCGGTATATCAAGGTCGGGCACTACCATTGCTACAGCCCTGGCTTTGGGTGTTGCCAAGCCACAAGCTACCCGCTTTTCTTTTTTAATGGTGCTGGCCCCTATCATGGGCGCTACACTCCTTAAAATGAAAGACCTGGAACACGAAGCCGCCACCACCACCGACCTGCTGCCCTACGCCATCGGGTTTTTGACCGCTTTTGTTTCGGGCGCTATTGCCTGCCGGTGGATGTTAAACCTGGTACAGGGAGGTAAAATTACCTGGTTCTCGGTATATTGTTTTGCCATTGGGCTTATTGCCATTGTATCAGGTTTGTGGACACAATAATATGCGACAAATAAAAATTTAAAACCCTTAAAACCATTTACTAAATTTTTACTATATTTACACAACAAAAACACCCTTCAATACCTTTGCACACCAATAGAACAAAAGCAACTTTTTGATTCTTACTTATTATATACAATCTGTTTGCCATGAAATACCCTCTTTTTGTAATAATGCTTTGCCTCCAGGCAGTTAGTTTACCGGCTCAAACTACCTTTACCAGCAATAACCCCAATGGCATGCGCCTGGCAAAAGTAAACGAACAGGGCGCCGAACTACCCTTTACCATTAAAGATGCCGTGCGTATTGTGCGCTTTTTTATGTCGCAGGAAGGTATTCAGAAATGCGAGTCCGATCTGGCAAAAAATACCCTCAAAATTATTACCCGCCGCGGATACGACCCGGTAAAAATTCTGCTGAACCCGGCCTTACACAACCAAATAAGCGATATGGGGTACCGGATTGAGTTTATTAGTGCAGTAAAAACCAAATCGGCAGATGTAACCCTGCCGGAACCCTCCCCGGCCAACACCGTAAAACCTGCCGAACCCGTTGCTAAAACCACCAGCGCACCCGCCGCCCCAACATCTGCCACCGACCTGACCAAACTGAAAGAATGTGATACCTGCGGCGACCAGAAAGTGAGCAAAGAAGCCATTGACCGCGTAGTTACCCCCGATGCCTACGATGGCACCTCCATTTTAATAGATTTTGGAACAGAAGGTAATGACAGCGGCGGGTTTGATGCCACCACACCCCGCATGTCGGAAGCGCAGTTAGACAGCCTGCGCCGCGTATTCTTAAAACCCGATAAACCCAAATAAGCACTACTGCTTGAGCAAGTGGTACTTACAATGAAGTTAACCACCGCTCTTTAGCTCTTAATTGGTAGCATTAGACCGCAAAAACCGCAAAGACTTTGCAAACTCTTTTATTCCGGTTTTATGTTGTAATTTGTTGCAAAGCACACTGCCCTGTAGCGTTCCTGTAAAAGAACCCCAAAGGGCAGTTGTGCTTTTTATGATTTCCGCTTTCTGTGCTATACCATTTTATCGGCACAGCAAGAACTTGCAAAAGCTTCGGGTTTGGCTTTAAATGCAAAGCCCATTCCCAAAATATAACCCATAGCTTCTTTAAGTGCGGTGTTTGATTCAAAGTTCGGGTTGGTATTAATATCGGCATGTACTTCCATGTCCACATCATACAAATCAAACAAGTCGCACAGTTCGTAGGCAATGCCAATAGATTTGGCCACTTCGGTTAACATGCGTTCTTTAAGGCTGAACTGTTGGTTGGAGCGTTCATTGTAAATAAACATAAACCCGCCTTTTTTTTCGCGCAGAAAAACAATAACCGTAGCAAACTCTACCGAATCGCCGCGCACCTGCGAGTCGCTGCCAATGCACACTTTCAGGCGGTTGCCTTCGGCAATTTCTTTAATAATGGTTTCCTCAACGGTTTTTTTAATAGAAACAATTTGTTCTCCGTTAAAACGCCTCCATTTGCTCATAATTAAATGGTTTTTGCGGGTAAAGAAAAAGCCCGTTGTTGTACAACAGGTTGGTAAAAGGTTATTTATACATGAACTTTTGGTTGTTTTAATCTAAAGCTTAAAAACAGGCAATTACGCATACAAAACCTGTTTAATTGTAAAGTGCAACAATTTGAGGCGGGCAAAAAGTTCCATCAGAAAAATATTTCTGCATTAAAGAAGCCGGCAGGCATACAAATTCGGGCAATTTTCTTAAATTTGCACTCCAATTTAATCAATATTCATAGAAATCATGAGACAAGACATCCATCCCAAGAATTACCGGTTGGTCGTTTTCAAAGATTTTTCCTGCGATTACGCCTTTTTAGGCAGGTCTGCCGCCGAAACCAAAGATAAGATTGTTTGGGAAGACGGTAACGAATACCCGCTTATTAAGTTGGAAATCTCAAACGCATCGCACCCGTTTTTCACCGGTAAAACAAAATTTGTGGACACTGCCGGACGCATTGAAAAATTTCAGAAAAAATACGCCAAATTTTCCAAAAAATAAGCGTTTTTGCGTAGTGTTTGCTGCAAATAGCCTCGATATGCTGTGTCGGGGCTATTTGCATTTAACCGCTTTTGCCGGTTTTTGTGTGGTGTATTAACCTTTTAGCATCTTCAATCGTCAGTTTTGCCCCAACAAAACAATGAGTCAGCATCAGTCTATCAACTATGTTTTATTTGACGGTAAGGTGAGGCAGCAGCTATTACCCCTTACCTTTACCCGTCCTTTGGCCGATATGCGCGTGGGCATATTTACCATAAGGGAAAAATGGGAGCGTTATATCGGACACTCATTCTCTTCGCTTACGGTTTCATACCTGCAAGAGTTATTTCCGCTGCGGTTGCAGAAAGATAACGTTTTTATAAACGGTTCGGTTTTACCCAATCCGCAATTAGTGCAGCAGATTAAACATCTGCAACCCATGCAGGCAATTGCCGATGGCGATGTGCTTATTGCCCTTAGAGGCGAAAGCAAATACCCCGGATTGCTGCATACCGCATCGGGTGAAGTACGCCTGATTACAGCCGATTTTAAACAACTGCCGCCCGTTTGCCCTTACCAAAAAATAAACCATTTGTGGGATATTTTTTTGCTGAACGGCATGGCCATACAACACGATTTTGACCTGCTTACCCGCCACCGCACCTCGCAACCCATAAATGATACCAACCGCGTTGTAAACCCGCAGGCAGTATTTATTGAACCCGGCGCTACCGTACAAGGCGCTTTCCTCAATGCATCACAAGGCCCCATTTACATTGGCGCTCATGCCGAGGTAATGGAAGGCAGCACCATACGCGGCCCATTTGCCCTTTGCGAACATGCAACCGTAAAAATGGGTACGCGCATTTATGGCGGCACTACTGTTGGCCCTTATTCCAAAGTGGGCGGTGAGGTGTCTAATTCGGTTATTTTTGGCTATTCCAACAAAGCGCACGATGGTTATTTGGGCAACTCCATACTGGGCGAATGGTGTAATTTGGGCGCCGGAACCAATAATTCGAACCTTAAAAACAATTACAGCCGCGTAAGTATATGGAACTACGCCGAAGGTAAAATGACCGATACAGGGCAGCAATTTTGCGGCTTAATCATGGGCGACCATTCCAAATGCAGTATTAATACCATGTTTAACACCGGCACGGTAGTGGGCGTTGGAGCCAATATTTTTGGAGCCGATTTTCCGCCCAAATTTATTCCGTCATTTTCGTGGGGTGGTGCTGCCGGCTTTGTTACCTATCAGTTTAACCAGTTTTTGCAAACTGCGGCAGCTGTGTATCACCGCCGCGGCAAAACCCTTTCTGATGCCGGTATTGCCCTGCTCAAAACCCTGTTTGACAAAGGCCGCAACAACGAACTATAACTGCTTGCTCAACATCATTCCCAACTGCAAGTACTTCACAAACCCTCCAAAAAAACACGGATTATGCGAAAAAAAATGGTAGCCGGAAACTGGAAAATGAACAAAACACTACCCGAAGCAGTACAGCTCACTACCGAAATTAACCAGCTTCTGCAAAAGAAAAGCGCCCACCCGCAACACATTACCGTGCTTTGCCCGCCGTTTTTGTACCTGCAAAAGGTACAAGATATATTAACCCTGTTGGGCAATACCACCATAAAAACCGGCGCGCAAAACTGCCACCAACAAGAGCAGGGCGCCTTTACCGGCGAGGTTTCGGCGCCTATGCTGCAATCGTTGGGGGTTGAGTACGTTATTATAGGACACTCTGAACGGCGCGAGTATTTTAACGAAACCAACGCCCAACTCAAAGAAAAAACCGATGCTGCCCTGCGCCACCACCTGCTGCCCATTTTCTGCTGCGGCGAAAAACTGGCACAACGCGAAGAAAACTGCCACTTTGAAACCGTGCGCTCCCAAATTGCCGAAAGCCTGTTTCACCTTACCCCCGAAGATTTTTCCCGCGTAATTATTGCCTACGAACCCGTTTGGGCCATAGGAACCGGTAAAACCGCCACCACAGAACAGGCACAGGAAATGCACGCCTTTATACGCGCACAAATTGCAACAAAGTATGGCGCCGCCGTTGCAAACGAAACCACCATTTTATACGGCGGAAGCTGCAATGCCGCCAACGCAAAAGCGCTCTTTGAACAACCCGATGTGGACGGCGGCCTTATTGGCGGCGCATCGCTTAAAGCGCCCGATTTTGCCGCCATTGTAAACAGTTTGCCCCAAAATTGGTAATTGTTTTTTCTGTGCCCGGCCAACTTATACCGGTTTGGCATGGTTTAAAACAAAAAATAACTATCATGACCACCACTCCCGCCCTTTCTGTTGTTGTGCCGCTACTCAATGAACAGGAGTCGCTGCCCGAACTGGTGGCATGGATTGACCGCGTATGCCTGCAACACCAACTAACCTACGAAGTAATATTGGTTGACGATGGCAGCACCGACGCCTCGTGGCAGGTTATACAACAACTTGCCACACAATACGGGCAGGTAAAAGGCATACGGTTCAGGCGAAACTACGGTAAATCTGCTGCGCTGAACGAAGGTTTTACCGCCGCCCGGGGTGATGTGGTAATGACCATGGATGCCGATTTGCAAGACAGCCCCGATGAAATACCCGAACTCTGCCGCATGATAACCCAAGACGGCTATGATTTGGTTTCGGGCTGGAAACAAAAGCGCTACGACCCTTTAACCAAAACCATTCCCACCAAAATTTACAACGGCGTTACGCGCCTCATTACCGGCATTCAACTGCACGACATGAACTGCGGCCTGAAAGCCTACCGCCGCGAAGTGGTAAAAAATATTGAAGTATATGGCGAAATGCACCGCTACATACCTGCCATTGCCAAATGGGAAGGTTTTACCAAAATTGGCGAAAAAGTGGTGCAACACCGCGCCCGCAAATACGGCAAAACAAAATTCGGGCTGGAGCGCTTTGTAAACGGTTTTTTAGATTTGGTAACCATTACCTTTATTGGTAAATTTGGCAAAAAACCCATGCACTTTTTTGGCACATTGGGGTTAATTACCTTTTTTCTGGGGTTTGTAATTGCCGCCTACCTGTCATTTGCCAAATTGGCCTATGAACAATACGGCATGACCGACCGGCCGCTGTTTTATTTCGGTATTTTGTGCATGATTATTGGCACACAGTTGTTTGTGGGCGGCTTCTTGGGCGAAATGATTTCGCGAAATTCGCCTATCCGCAACAACTACCAAATTGCCGAAACCTTGCGTATAAACCAAACCCAGCCCGAATAATTCCAATCCGTAATTGTAGTCCGTTTTCGGCTTTTAAAGCGCCTGATAATAAACCCGGCGCAACATTATACCGGCTGCAGCATTTTAAAACCCCAAACCTTGTTTGGGAAAACCAAAGCCCGCCTGCCGGAAACCGGTTGCTCAGGAAAAAATCTGTGTACTTATTCAGGTTGTACCTTTGTTGGTGATGTTCTTCACTAAAATCCTTTCATTTTACCGCAAAGTTCCGCAAAGTTTTGCGCAAAGTTCCGCAAAGTTTTTTTGCTGTTTGGTCAATGCCCCAAATCAGCAGGGAACAAGAGAAAATGCCGGAATTTACAGATAGTACCTAAATAGTTACAAATCTGTTTATTGGCAGCAAAATACCGGCAGCGGTAAAGTTGCAGCCCAATACAACATTGCTGCCGGCAAACAATAACCGAAACAAAATACCGGGGACAAGTAGTGGTATAACAGCTATATTGCCGCCTTCCGTTTTAACTTTTGCCAAAAGCAACTTTGGTAAATGATTTACCGTTTAACTTCCAAATGGCATCTCCGTTTGTAACAAACCACAGTTCGCCTTTTTTGTCTTTGTAAATTGTCCAGATGGCATTACCTGTAAGGCCGTCTTTGGTAGTGTAATTTGTTAAACGGGTTCCGTCATACACCCATAGGCCTGCATCAATGGTTCCTATCCAGATGTTGCCTTCTTTGTCTTCATTTATTGCCCATACTCTGGCAAGTGTGCCGGGTTTATCTGTAAATTTATCTCCTCTTAAAAATCCGGGATTACTTAAACCTTTCTCTTCTGTAATATTGGTTAACGTTTTTCCATCGTAACGGAATAAGCCGCCACCGTTGTTACCAAACCAAAGATTACCTGCCTTATCCTGAAAAATACTCCTTACAGCCGGCCCGGCTAAATCTTTGTCGGTTAAGTAAGAAAAAGTTTCGCCGTTGTACCGGCAAACACCTTTTGATTGGGTTCCGAACCAAACATTTCCGTCTTTGTCAACCAAAGTGGAATAAACGTCGTAAGGTCTGTTCATATCGGCCGGCGGCTGGCTGTACGTGTTGGGGTGAATAAAAAAGTTGGTAAATGATTTACCATTGTAAAAGCAAACAGCGTTTAAACTGTTAAAGAAAAGCCCGCCTTTGGTATAGTGCAATTTACCGGCAGGTGCGTTTTGTATGGTATCGGTATAATTGGTAAAGGTAGTGCCATTAAAACTGCAAACGCCATCTCGGGTAGAAAACCATAAATGCCCGTTTACATCTTCCTGAACAGTCCAAACAAAATTACTGCACAAGCCATCTTTGTCGGTAATATGCAAGAGGGTTTTACCATTGTAACAATATACGCCGTCTCCGTTACTTGCAAACCAGTAGTTATCTGCTTTATCCTGAAAAATACAGTCAATATCCTTACCAAGGGCAGAAACTGTGTCGCCAATGTGAATAGCAATGTTGTATCGGGCATTGCTTTCATCTGCTTTATTATTTTGTCTGTCACAGGAAGTAACAACTGCCACTGTGCCGAAAAACAAAAACGCACTCAATATTAGTATCGTAATTTTCATGAGTACTTGTTGTATTTAAGCGGGGGTTGTTTGCTGGGTGTTTGCCAAAATGTTGTTGCCAAAAAACTACTGCCCAACCTCCTGCAAAAACAGCCGGCTTACGCGTGCCACTGTATCTTCTATGCCGGCAAAGGTAAATGCCGGCAGGGCAGCCAACAATTTGGCATTGCTGTAGTAGTACCGGTGTTGCGACATTCGGGCGGTTTCTTTGGTAACAAGGGGCGATGTTTGGGTAAAAAAACCCTTCAGAGCCGCCAGTCGCCAGCCAATTTCGGCCAAAAATGGGGTTACGGGGCGGCCGGGGGCGGGTTTACCCAAATGTTGGGCAACAAGGGTAAAAAATTCGCGGTAGCTAAGGTTATGCGCATTTACTATAAAGCGTTGTCCGCAAACGGGGCTGTTCATAAGCCGGTGCATAACGGCGGCTAAATCCAGCACATCAACAAAGCCGGTTCCGCCGGTGGGATAAAACTTAAGCCCCTCCCAAACCTGGGTAAAGAGGCGGCACGAGCCGGTTTGCCAGTTGCCTTCACCAATAATAACCGATGGGTTTACAATAACGGACTCTAACCCTTCGGCAATGCCGCGCCATACCTCGCGCTCTGCAAAATACTTGCTTATGGCGTATTGGGTATTTATGGCGCTGTCTTCCCATGCGGTGTTTTCATCTACCTGCGGTTGGTTGAGTTTGCGGCCCAAAGCGGCAATAGAACTTACATGCAGCAGTTTTTTTACCCTGCACTCCAAGGCCATGTTTACCACGTTGGCTGTGCCTTCCACGTTGGTTTGGCGCATAAGGTCTTTCTCTTTCGGGCTGAAAGAGACTATTGCCGCACAATGGTACACCTGCTCCACGCCCTTCATTGCTTCATATAAGCCCGTTACATCCAGCACATCGCAGTTTACCCATTCTACTTTATGAGCAATATCTGCCACCCATTTCATGTTGCTGTCGGGGCGTTTGGTGGCTCTTACCGGCTGCCCTGTTGCCACCAAACGGCGCAGCAAATGGCTGCCGGCAAAACCGGTTCCGCCGGTAACCAAAACAGTTGCAGGGTTTGCCATATAACAATTTTAATGTTTTTTCAATGGTATAAAGCGCCACGCTGCAAAATTACCAGAAAACCGGCAGATTGCTGCATTTTCGGGCGGTGTGCGGTACAATAAACCCCAATAACGGCACTACAGCAACCATATTTTTACACTTTCTGTTTTTTTGCCGCTTTGGTACACCACTATATAGGCGCCGGGCGGCAGGTGATTTATAGTAACAATGGCGGTGTTAAAGGTAAAGGCGTTGGAGGGAATTTGTGCTACGGTTTTACCCGCCATATCGGTTATATAGCATTGGTCATCGGGTAAAATAAGGTAGTTGGGTTGCAGTTGCACAATCAACTGTCCGCTTTGGGGCGGTACGGGGTACACGTTGGCAAGTATGCTTCGGGTTGTTTGCGGCTGTGCCCGGGTTTTGCCCGAATGCAGCACAGTAATCCGGCTTACTTCTTCGTTGTCTTCGTCAATTACATAGAGTTTTACCGAATCTGCACCAAACACCTCAATTTTACCGAAAGCGTTTTTGAAATTGCTGTTTCCCAGCCCGTTTCCGCCGCCGTTCCATACCGAATCTTGTATAGAAGGGGCGCTGGGTATGAGTTGCCCAAAGAGGTTGAGAAAATAAGCCAGATTGGTTCCGGTTACGCTAAGTCCCGATGCGTTCAGTTCGGGCATACCGGCATTTTGTCCGTTGTCCATTACGTTGTGGTGCGTATCGCCGCTAATAAAAATAAGGTCGGTAAGTTGGTTATCGGCAATAAACTGCAAGAGGTCGTTTTGTTCTTCGGGGTAGCCGGCCCAATAGCCGGCAAATCCGGTTGAGAGCCGAAATCCGGTTCCGTTAACCCCGCCCACGCTAAGGGCTATGTTTTGAAATTGCAGGGCAAAATCTATGAGCAGGCGCAGGTTTTTGTTAAAAGGCACACCGCCCACCAGAAATTTCCAATCGGCAGTTGAGTTTTTCAGTCCGGTTTTCAGCCATTGCATTTGTTTGTCGCCAATAATTTTGTGGTTGGGCGGCGGGTTAAACGACCACCGGTTGGTGGCGGCATCGTATTGGTAGGCTAAGGTTGGCAAATCGGAATTAGAGCGGGTATCGAGGAAGAAAAATTCGCAGTTGCCCATTTTAAAGCTGTGGTACAGTCCAACGCTGGTATCGGGCAGTTGGTAGGCCGGAAAAAATTCGGTATAAGCCTTAAACACGTTGGAGCGTTCAAGCTGTGTTACGGGTGCATACGAAAAGCCGTTGTAAATTTCGCCGGTAATGGTATCCTGTTCGTAATAGGTTCCGTACCAGCCCTCGCGGTGGGGGCCAAAGCCGTCGTCGTCGTCGTGTACGTAGTCAATAGGTACGGTAAGGAGCATATCTTTCATGCGGTCTTCGTTGTAGTGCCTTTGCCAGGCCAGTTTTACGGTATTGTAGTTGGCGGGGTAAGAATTATCGAGCTGGTAGCTGGGGTAAGTCCAGTCGCCGGTATGCAAAAACAGGTTGGGGTGGTGCGTTGGCATGGCGTCAAACACTTTCATGTTTTCGGTTTCCTGGCAGGAGCCGGTTACAAACACATAATGTCCTTTTTCCCCTTCGGGCGGAAAAGTGGTAAAGCTGCCTTTCCGGGCATCGGGTTGGCCGCTAAACAGCAGGCGGTAGTAGTACAAGGTATTGGGCTGCAAACCGGTAATATCCAACAGGGTGGTGGTGTCTTTTTGGGCAATAGTGGCGCCGTTGTATTGCAGGGTTTTGGAAAATGCCGGATCGGTTGACAGTTGCAGGATAAAACTGCGCTCGAATGAGGTGCGCACATACATGCGGGCGCTGTGCGGCCCCAATGCGCCCACTGCGGGGCCGTGTGTAATAAACTGGGCAAGAGCAGGCAGGCAGGCGGTAAACAACAAAAAAGCAAGGGTAAAAAAGCGGCACATAAGCAGAAAAGAGGTTTGCAGGCGTTATATTAGTTAAAATGAGGAAAAACAGCACAAAGAGCGGTAAATTTTGGTAAAAATAACCAAACCAAATTTCAAAAAGGCAGTTATTTTTATCGCAAAGACAACAATTAACACAAAGGCAACAATTTGTGTTAAAAAATTGGAGGTTGATAATTCCCTAAAGAACAAACACCCGTAAACTACCCGATGTTATTGCCAACTGTCGGGTTTCCTGTTATTCATGTCAGAACATTTGTTTACCAACGCCCTGCTGCAACTGCCCGATGCAGAACTGTTGTACCTGCACCCGTTTTTACCGGCTGCCGAAGCCGGCCGGCTGTTTGAACACCTGCTTGGCGCCGGCCATATTGCCTGGCGGCAAGACAGCATACGCATGTTTGGCAAGCAAGTGCTTACCCCACGCCTGAGCGCATGGTACGGAGTGTCCGGCGCTGTTTACACTTATTCGGGACTAACCCTGCACCCGCTGCCTTTTACCCCGGCGCTGCTTTCGCTCAAGGAAATCATAGAGCAAACCGTTCAACATGCCCAATTCAACAGCGTATTGCTGAACCTGTACCGGAACGGCGCCGACTCTATGGGCTGGCACGCCGATGACGAACCCGAACTGGGCAGCAACCCGGTTATTGCCTCTGTTAGCCTTGGTGCAGAAAGGCGGTTTCTGCTTAGGCACAAATACCGCAAAGAGTTGAAACAACAAATTGTGTTGCAACACAACTCGCTGTTGATTATGCGCGGAACCACACAGCATTTTTGGCAACATGCCCTGCCAAAAACAAGCCGCCCCGCAGGAGCAAGAATTAACCTTACCTTTCGCCACATTAATATGCTGTGCTAAAACAATAATTACCCCTCAAAAACCAAACTTTTACCATTTTTCTACGTCTAAATAAATAGAGAACGTCAATAAGACGAAAAAGAAAGCCGTAAAAATGGGCTAACCGCCCGCCCAAAAAGTAAAACAGCATATAATTTGCATGTACAACCAAAATTACATCTGTTTTACAGGTGGTTATTGGTGCAAAATCAATATCTTTGCAATAGGTAAGGAACAGCACTGGTTATGGTTTTTTTTCGGGTTGAGGCAATCTCTTTTACAACACCTTGTCATTTCGGTTCAATATGAAGAAACTATTTTTAGCAGTAGCGGTGGTTTTGTTTTTTACCATCAGCGCATGTTCTTTGGTAAAAGAAAGCCGGCAACAAACCACTGCCATACCGGCAGAGACAGATAATGAACTGAACGATTTTAAAATTTCTGCTCATGAAAACGGGTGGCAAACAAACAACCCCGATATGAACACGGCGCCGCCGCCGGCCGCCGTATCGGAATACCGCCAAACAGCTACACGGTATCATGACCTGCTGCACACCAAATTAGACGTAAGTTTTGACTGGGAAAAGAAACACCTGTTGGGCAAAGCCACCCTAACGCTTAAACCCCACTTTTATGCAACCGACTCTGTTACCATTGATGCCAAAGGGTTTGACCTGCACACCGTAGCCCTGCTGCTTAATGGTAAACAGCAACCCCTGCAATACCGCTACGACTCTATGCAGTTGCATATACAACTCAACAAAACATACGCCCGTACCGATACTTTTACCCTGTTTATTGACTACACCGCCAAACCCAACGAGTTGGCCGATAAAGACCCCTATATTACCTACGACAACAAAGGGCTGTATTTTATTAACCCCGATGGCAAAGAAGCCGGTAAACCTACCGAAATCTGGACACAAGGCGAAACCGAAGCCTCTTCGTGCTGGTTTCCTACCGTTGACAACCCCAATGAGCGAACCACCCAGGAAATAAGCATTACCGTACCCGATAAATACCAAACCCTTTCCAACGGAACCCTCATCAGTTCAACGCAAAACCCCAACGGCACCCGAACCGACTACTGGCAACAAACGCAACCCCACGCACCTTACCTTTTTGCCATATCTGTTAACCAATATGCCGTTATAAAAGACACCTGGCGGGGTAAAGAGGTAAACTACTATGTAGATACCGCCTATGCCAAAAACGCCCGCAACATTTTTGGCAACACCCCCGAAATGCTGGAGTTTTTCTCCAACAAACTCAGCTACCCCTTTCCTTGGGATAAATACTCGCAGGCTGTGGTGTATGATTTTGTGGCCGGCGCCATGGAAAACACCACCGCAACCCTGTTTTACGAAGATGTGTACTACAACTCCGGCGACGAAGACAAAGGTAAAAACGACGATATTGTAGCACACGAACTTTTCCACCAGTGGTTTGGCGATTTGGTTACCTGCGAATCGTGGTCAAACCTGCCCCTCAACGAATCTTTTGCCACCTATGGCGAATACCTGTGGTTTGAATACAAATATGGAAAAGAACAGGCCGACTACCACCTTGACCAAGACCTGAAAGCTTATTTAGCCGAAGCATTTGAAAAAAAAGAACCGCTCATCAGGTTTCATTACAACGACCGCGAAGACATGTTCGACCGCCACTCTTACCAAAAGGGTGGGAGGGTGCTGCACATGCTGCGCAACTACGTGGGCGATGATGCCTTTTTTGCCGCACTTAACCTGTATCTTAAACAAAATGCCTACCAAAGCGTAGAAATTCACAACCTGCGCCTTGCCTTCGAAACCGTTACCGGTCAAGACCTTAACTGGTTTTTTAACCAATGGTTTTTTACCCCCGGACACCCCATACTCAACATTAATTACCGGTACGACTCTCTGGCATACAAACTCATTGTGAATATTGACCAAACACAACCCGAAAACCAGGTGTACCGAATGCCCACCAATATTGCCATACATAAAGCCGACGGAACCACCGAAATAAAAGACATTGAAATAAACAAACGCCAAAGCGTGTTTGAGTTTGCCCTCCCTGCCAAACCGCTAACCGTTATTGTTGACCCCAACCACATATTGTTGTGCGAGCGGTACGAAACGTATGATGTACATGGTTACCTGAACAAGTTTTACAAGGGAACCCACTTCCTTGACCAAACAGAGGCCATTGCTGCCCTCACTTCGCAACAGGAAAACAACCCCGAAGCAGCTAAACTGTTTCTCGATGCCTTGCAGCACCCCTTTTGGCTGGTAAGGCAAACAGCCATAGAGAATATTGCGTCCGGCACAAAAAACAACAACAACGAACTGAAAAACCGCCTCATACAAATGGTTAAAACCGATAGCAACGACAATATTAAAATTGCCGCACTATCTAAACTATCCGAAATTTTCCCCGACGGGCATGACCTGCTGCCCGTTTTTTCCGATGTGCTTGAGAGTAAATCGCACTCACTTATTGCTACTGCCCTCTACCACCTGCCCAACCTTTTTCCTGCCGAAGCCATGCAAAAAGCCCGGCAGTTGCAAAACCACCCCAGCAGTGAGGTAACTGCCATGGTAGCCAAAATATACTCGCAGTTTGGCGACGATACAGACCAGCCTTATTTTGAAGACCAACTCACCAAATCGCCCGATTATAACCGCTACACATTGATAGACTCCTACGGCTTTTTCCTTAGCCGGATGTATAAACCCGATGTTATTTTAAAAGGCATTACCACCCTTGAAAGCATTGCCATTGACGACCATAACTGGTGGATACGGCTGGTAGCCACCCAACAACTGGCCTTTGTAAAAGACGTTTTGTCTGATGTTTACCAAACACAGGATGCGGTAAACAAAACCACCGCCCTGCACGGCACACCAGATACTACGGGCACCGGGCAGTTTCAGGAAATTTTGTCTTTGCTGTCGGTCAAATTAGAGAAAATTAAAAATACCGAAACCGACGAGCGGCTGTTGCAGCAATATAAAAACCTGTAATAGCAATTGCCCGGCAGCATTTTTAAAAAACGGAGCAACTTGGGTTATACTGTAAATTTCATTACAGTGTTACTTTACCGCAAATGAGGTGCGGTGTTCTTATATTTCTCTGAAAGCGCGGCAAAAGCCTGCATATCTACCGGTTTATAAAAAAAATGGGCTACGGCAGGGTACTTTAACAGTTCATCTGCAGGCCTTACGGGCCTTTGCACAAAACCCCCGCCGCAATTTGGGCATACATTATGTAGTACAAAAGCTACGCAATGCGTACAAAATGTACATTCAAAACTGCAAATCATAGCCTCCAAACTGTTGGGAGGCAGGTGCTTGCCGCAATTTTCGCAAATGGGTCTTAACTCAAGCATATGTCTGGTATAACTGTTGGGTAAACCCCTTTATTGCCTTTATTGGTAAAATGATGTGTCGGTTAAAAGAAACAAAACAGATGCACTATTTTAAAATGCAATTCTTCAACAGCTGTTTTATTTCAAACCCAACTTCTCTTTAATTAATTGCAGTTCCAATTTAAGGGCATTAATAGTTTGGCTTTGTTCTTCAATGACAGCCTGCTGCTCCTGCACGGCTTTTACCAAACTGGGCACAAAACCCGCATACTCAAGGCTGTAATTATCGGTAGGGTTTTGGGGTGGGTTGATGCCATCAAAACTATAACCTATTTTTTGGGCTGCTGCTTCCACTTCCTGCGCAATAAAACCGGTGCGAATTTCGGCATTGGCGGCGCTTATTTGTTCGGGAGTGGGGTAGTACTCTTGGGCAATGCTGTCGGGCATTTGGGCGGTAATATGATGTTGCAGTTTGTCTATGTCCACTGTATAGGTAACAGGTCGCAACTGTTCTATGAAGGATAAACCCGGCACATCGCTTTTTACGTTTTGTTTAAATCGCCCGTCGCTAAGGTTGCTCCAGTTGGCATAGCCGCCTATGGTCATGCCGCCTATATTGGCGCCCAATACAATTTTATTGTCGGCGTTGGTAATGGCTTGTGTGCCCAATGAGGAAGCACCGTTTAAATTACTGGAATTCACATTGGCACGGTCGCCAATGCAGGTGTTCCAACTGCCAGTAGTGTTTACATTAAGTGCAGAGTATCCATATGCTGTATTCTGGTTGCCTGAAGAGTTGTTGTAAAGCGCAAAACTTCCATTAGCTGTATTAGCCCCCCCTGTAGTATTGAAGGCCATGGCAGTATATCCGTTTGCTGTATTATCTTCTCCTGTAGTGTTGCTGTAAAGGGCTTGATCCCCATTAGCAGTATTTGCATCTCCTGTAGAGTTAGAGTAAAGGGCTTCTTTGCCATTAGCTGTATTGTAACTGCCGGTGGTATTGGTATAAAGGGCATTTGTACCATTTGCCACATTACTAATTCCTATTGTGTTGTGTTCAAGCGCGCCGGAACCATTCGCTGTATTGTTATCTCCTGTTGTATTGTAGTAAAGTGCGCTGCTACCAGTGGCAGTATTCCAGTTTCCTGTAGTGTTGTAGTTAAGGGCTACGCTACCAAAAGCCGAATTGGCATAACCGGTGGTATTTGAATACAGGGCACTGCTTCCATTGGCTGTATTATAATAACCGGTGGTGTTGTTTAAAAGAGCGCCAACTCCTACGCCGGTATTAGTAAATCCGGTTAAATTATAATTGGATTGCCCTACGGAGAGATTGTCATTATTTGTTTTAACCAATTTTGTGTTATCACTATAAACAGAATAAGGAACGCTCACCAACTGCTGCGTACCCAAATTAATATAAGATTGCGGCCCTGCATCGTCAGGGTCAAGTTCAATTTCCAAGAACTTTGGCTGTCCGTCTGCCCAGGAGATGTTGGAAAAGTTGCCGGTAATTGATGCCCCTCCGCCAATTTGAAGATTGATTGATGCTTGTGCATTGCTGGTAATGCTATGTATTTCCTGGTACTGAATGGTGCCAGTAGCACTACTTTGATGTATGGTAAGTCTTACCAAAACCGCTTGGTTGGGCAAGGGTTGCCACGCTGCATCTCGCAATACTGCTTGATAGTTAATTAATTGCGGAACTTGTGCGCAAACAGATAAAACACTTGCAAAAAAAAGTATTTTCAAGCACAGAAAGGGTAGGTATTTCATGTTGTTAAATTTTGCAGTTAACAGCAATTGCTATATAAAGGTAGTATTTGTTTTCAGGTGCGAGTACATAATGTTTTGTCCTTAATCAAATATTTTTGAGAAAAGCAAAGAATTTTTACCTCAGCGTAAAACATTAGAGTTCAGTTTGCCAAAATTTAGTATTTATCAATTCACTTGTTATTCAGCAGTGATTTTATTTGCTGCAATTCGTTTTGTAGTTTTTCTATCATAACCTGCTGCTCCTGCACGGCTTTTACCAACGGAACCACAAACTGGCTATAGGCAATGCTATAAGCGTCTTTATCGTGTTGAGGTTTGTTTACCCCATCAAAATCGTAGCCACTGGCTTGGGCGGCTTGCAGTACTTCCTGAGCAATAAAACCACTTTGTGTTTTTGCTTCTGCTATGGCAAGTGAGGCTTCTTTATCGGCCTGCATTTTTCGGGCGTTTATAAGGTCGGTACTATCGGGTGAAGGCATGGCAGTGAGCCTTTTTTCAAAAGACTCAATTCCTCTGAATTCTTCGTAGGCATGGTAATCAATGGTGTAAGTAACCGGACGCAGTTGCAGGATAAAATTAAGTCCGGGCACGTTTTCGGAAATGTGTTGCTTAAATCTTCCGTCGCTAAGGTTGCTCCATGGTTTATAGCCGCCTATTACCTGCATAAATACGCTACCAATTTCTGCCCGATCAGAGGCATTGGCATGGCTGTCGTGTCCAATAGAAATGGAGTTGACATAGTTGGCAGTTGGACCACATTCATTGCCTACGGCGGTAGAGTAAGTACAGTTAGTAGCTCCTGAAGATAACAAAGCACTATAACCAAAGGCTACATTATAATAACCTGTTGTGTTAGACACCAGGGCTGAGTTTCCAAAAGCAGTGTTGAGAAAGCCACTGTTGTTGTTATACATGGCATTAAGTCCAAAAGCAGTATTACCAAATCCATTTGTATTTGAATGCAAGGCATTGTATCCATGAGCATCATTGTTGAAACCATTGGTGTTGAGAGAAAGTGTGCCAACACCAATAGCAGTATTGTTGGAACCGGTAGTATTAGCTTTGAGTGCTTCAAATCCCACAGCAGTATTGTAGTCGCTAGTGCTGTTGGAAGATAAGGCATCCACACCTACAGCAGTATTGGCATTGCCGGTTGTATTTGCAATTAATGCATAAACCCCCACGGCAGTGTTCTTGTAACCGTTCGTATTGAACCTTAAGGATAAAGACCCCAAGGCGGTATTCAGATACCCATTGTTAAACCTGAGCGAACCGCTTCCAATGGCGGTATTGCCAAAGCCACTGGTGTTGGCATAAAGTGTTTCTTCACCCACAGCGGTATTATTAAACCCAAAATTATCGGAGTAAAGTGCTGAATATCCAACAGCCGTGTTGCCATCATTTGCAACGTGTGAATAAAGTGCCTGGTACCCGATAGCCGTGCATTTACTTGCGGTATTAGATGAAAGTGCTCCGGCCCCAATGGCGGTATTTTGATTGCCGGTGATATTGCTGAATAATGCTGAGTTGCCTATGGCTGTATTATCTTGACCAGTTGTATTTTGCTGTAATGAATAAACGCCATAAGCCGTACTGCCGCCGCCACTTGTATTGCTGTATAAGGCGTAAGTGCCCATAGCCGTGTTTTCGTTGCCGGTGGTGTTGTTAAAAAGGGCTACGTTACCAATGGCTGTATTACCACTTCCGGTAGAATTTTCGTGCAGTGCATTTGCACCATTGGCAGTGTTTTGGCTGCCTGTAGTGTTGGCATATAGGGCAGACACTCCATTAGCTGTGTTATACTCTCCTATAGTGTTAGATAGTAAGGCATTCCCTCCATGAGCCGTATTGTTACTGCCGGTTGTGTTGTTGTACAAAGCAAATCGCCCGGTGGCAGTGTTGATACCACCGGTAGTATTACTGAAAAGGGTATTCGTACCGGTAGCAGTATTAAAAATACCGCTCGTATTGTTGTAAAGGGCTTGATATCCGGTAGCTGCATTTTCGTACCCAATGGTATTGCTGCGCAAAGCCGAAGTACCGGTAGCAGTATTGCCGCTGCCTGTGGTATTGTTAAGCAAAGCATTGCTGCCAAATGCGGTATTACCAGTGCCCGTGTTATTGCTGGTAAGGGCAAAACTTCCGGCGGCGGTGTTTTCATTGCCGGTAGTATTGTTGGTTAGGGCGCTGATGCCCAAGGCGGTATTAGAAGCGCCCGATGTATTGTTGGCAAGTGCATTTACCCCCATAGCGGCATTGGTAGTACTCAACTGCCCTGCAGGTTGGTTGTTTACCCTGAATTGCAGGGGTTGGTTGTCTGTAGTGCCTACAAAGTTGTTGGCAGGGTTAGTGCCTGCATTGCCCGATATATTCCATGCAGCGCTGCTACCTCCACCGGCTACACTACCCGCTACCAAAGCATACGGCACACTTACCAATTGCTGCGTACCCATGTTGGTATAGTTTGTGCCGCCGGCCGGGTCTAACTCTACTTGTAAATATTTTGATTGCCCGTCTGCCCAGGTAATGGCGGTAAACGTGCCGCTCAAAACGGTACCTGCTCCTATTTGCAGGGTAAACAAACCTTGTGCATTGGTGGTAGTGGTGTGGCGCTCCTGATACTGAATAGTACCTGCGGCAGTACTCTGCCTTACGGATAAGCGCACCGCAATGGCTTGGTTTGTCAATGCCTGCCCCGATACATTTCGGGCTATGGCCTGGTAGTTAATGAGGTTGGGGGCTTGGGCAAAAAGACTTAGAGAAGCGAAAAACAGCAAGAACGTGCTAATTATTTTTTTCATTTTATTAATTTAATTTAAGTGTGGTTCTATTTAAGCCAATACCCGATTGCTGTATGGCTTACCTTCCTGATTTAAGATATAGCACCTGCCGGCGCCTGTAGCTACAGCGCCGGCAGGCAGCAGTCCCAGAAATTAAGTAAGCTATGCTATGCCTTTACCGCAGTATTTTACCGCCTTTTAAGGGTTTACTGTTTGCCTGTACCGCCCACACATAAGCGCCGGCGGGCAGGTGCATCATGCTGTATTGGTTGCCTTGTTGCAGGTTGAAAGCAGCCATCTGTTGCCCGTTCATGGCATATAAAGCAAGGGTTAAGCCCGATGCAGCGTATTTTTGGGCAACCTCTTGGGGAATAACGGCGGTTATAGCGCCATTGGCGGCGGTTATGTTAATGTTGGCTATGCCCGGGTTGGCGGTTTCTATGGCGGTAAGAAAATCTGCCATATCTAATTCCCATGTTTCGGTGTAAAAGGTAGAACCGTCCCAGCCTAAAGACATGTAAGCCAAATTGTTGTTTGTGCCAAATGCCCAGTCGTCGCGGTTGCCTATCGGGTTGGCGTTTTCGTAGGCGGTCCAGGTTTGTGTGGCAAGGTCAAGCACAAAATAAGTGTGGTAATCTTCCCAGGCAGTGCCATTCAGGTTAATGTTAGACAGCAGCAGTTTATCGTTATATATGGCATAAAACGAACAACCTCCATCAACTACCGGTACATTGGCAGTGCCGGGTAAAGCGGGCAAACTTTCCCAGGTATCGGCAACGGGGTTATATTTCCACACATCGGAAAAGAAATTGCTGAGGTTGCTCATATAGCCCAAACCCACATATACCCCATCGGCATCGGGGGCTGCAAAGGCAGTCATTCTGCCTTCGCCCGGAAAATCTGCTTTTTGTGTCCAGGTATTGGCGGTGGGGTTGTACTCCCATACATCGTTAAAATCGGTTCCTCCTGAACCGCCAGACAATTTATTTGAGCCGCCAAAAACATACCCTTTTCCGCCATAGGCAAACATGGTGGGCTGATAGCGGGCTGCTGCCGGAAAATCGGCTTTTTGCTCCCACGTATCTGTTTGCGGCTCATACTCCCAAAAATCATTGTGCAGGCTGGCAGGGTCTGTTCCGTTTCCGTCATAGCCCAAGCCGGTGTAGGCTTTACCATCAATAACCATAGCCCTAATGTTTGACCGCGCCCCAAAAGGCAGGTCTGCCAACTGTGTCCACGCATCGGCTGCGGGGTCATACACCCAAAAATCAGCCATGGCAGGCGGCGCTGCGGGGTACTGCCTGCCTCCGCCCACATACATTTTTCCGTTCAAGAAAAACGAAAAACACCTGAAACGCCCGCTACCCGGAAAATCTGCCTTTTGGGTAAGGGTTTGTGCCTGCGCACTTATGCTCAATAAAAAGCAAGCTAAAACGAAGGTAAAACATTGTTTCATAAGTTAAAAGATTTTAAATGGTAAATATTTTTTTTGATTACACCGGCAAATGTACCCTGACGCCCTAAGGCGGGCAAAGAAAAATTTTGCGGTTTATATCGTGAAACCGGTATTTTTTTTCGCCGTATTTGCTAAAAAACCTTGTAAATTCAAACACTTAATAGTACGTTTGCATACTACCAACACAAACAACCTGAATTATGCAAAACACAAAATTTATTTCGCTGCTACAGACGTTCAGCAAAGAAGAGCTGAAACGTTTCGATGATTTTATAAAATCGCCCTATTTTAATAAGTTGGAGGCGCCGGTAAAACTCTACAAAACCTTGTTGCCTCAATACCCCAATTTTGATGACCTGAAATGGGACAAGCTATTTAAAAAAGCGTTTCCCGATAAACCGGCTTTCAGTGAAACGTATCTGCGCAATGTACTGTCGGACTTATACGACCTTGGACTGGGTTTTTTAAGGCAGGAAGCAGCCGAAAAGAATCAGGCATCGGGCGAGTTTGCCTGCGTTCAGAAACTCATCTACCGGCAATTATATAAACAAGCCGGGCAGCAGTTGGAAAAAATACATGAATGGCTTGAAAAATCGTGGCTTAATATGGATTATAACTCGCTCCTGGCAGATTATTATGATTCTAAAATGATTTTGCACGACCGGGCAGAAGAACAACATGCTTACAGCGAAGCACATCAGCAAAAGGTGAATTATTGGGAAAAAGCAATATGGGAAAAAGTTATTTCACTAATATATGAAACCGAAACTGATAAAAGAGATTTTTACAATTTTCCTTATAATACCGAAACGTTAAAAAAAATCTTATCGGTTTTTGAGGCAGAAAAATATACCGATACGCCCATGCTGCTGGCTGCCTACTACCGTGCGGTATTAGTTATTAACCCCAATTGGGAAACCTTTAATGCCCTGCATGAGTTGCTAAAAACCGAAAGTACAAAAATGCCCGATAACCAGGTTTACTCCTGCTATATGGCATTGCTGGGATATACCTCTTATGTAATGCGCCAATCTCTGGACATCCGGAAGTTGGTGGCCCTGCAAATGGAACTTGCGGTAAATGCCGTTGAATTGAGAAAAAGAAACAATCTGCATTTAATTGAAACACATTATCACAGCATAGCCGTTAACGGTTACGAACTGTATGGGTTTGATTGGGCAATGCAATATATTGATGCCCATGTCAGCGAACTATTGCCCTACTTGCAGGAAGGTTTACCCGCATATAGCAAAGCTTTTATATGGTTCAGAGAAAAAAATTACCGCGAAACAATTGCCTTGCTGTCGGGTTTACCCAATTTCAGGAGCGACTTGTATTTTTCGGTAAAGCCAATATTGCTGATGTGTTATTATGAAACAGAAGATACCGATGCTGCCGAATTTATGCTTAATACCTTGAGAAAAACGTATAAAAATCATCCAAATCTTAAAATTGGCGCACAAGAAGCGTTAAAACATTTTATTGAGCAGTATGGGCAGTTGGTAAAACTGCGCATACAGTTTAACCCCCAAAAGGCAATTGCGCTGAAAGATGCCATTTTGCAACCTGCCACGCCTTTATTTGCCAAACAATGGTTGTTAGATAAAATTACGGCGTTAGAAACAGCAAAACAAAAAAGTCGGCATTTTGCTAAGCGGTTTTAGTGCAGCCATGTGCAATGTTTTAATAGCATATAAGTTGCCATTGCTTTATTAAGGCAGGTTTTTTGGTTGCCCATATTTTGCGCAAATATACAATTGCCTGAAACGCCCTGTATTGGGCAGAGACTCATTGAAATACAAAAACAAAAACATTTTGCTGTATTTAAAAATTATGTGTTGTGTAAACATCCTTACCTGTGGTTATAGAAATAAACACAAAAAAACACCGGGCAATGAAAAGACAATAGCAGTAGGTGCGTTGGCTGATAATTACCCGATGTTTGAAACCCATAACAATGGGATAAATCATCTTTAACACCTTTTAGAAAGATGCCGGTTACGGTTCATAGTAAAAATTGTCCGGCGTATCTAATTCAAAAATATCTGTCAGTTTTGTGCCGGGCAGGTAGGTGCCTTTGTCTGTCCAGTTTACCATCCATGTTCCGTTCTCATTAGTTATATCATACTTGCTGCCGGTATGGGCAAAATAAATGGTAAACTGGTTTCCGGTAACTTGTTCAAGTATGCCAAAATACACCTGTCCATCGGCAAAAACAACTCCCATATTAACCGTGCCGGTTTGCGGTATGGTTAAGCTCTGTTCATTAAAATAGCTCTCTTTGTAGTAGGCAATGTCAATCATTTTTACCCGGTCGCCTACTTTATAGCCGCCTGTGCTATACAAGATATAGCCATTTTTATCAAATTCATATACACTGTGCGAGTGTAGAAATTCTACCTTTACGGTATTATCGGTTATGGCCAGTTTTTTGGCAAAATAGGCATTGCCATCGGCAAAACCTACGGTAACCATGGCAATATCTTGTCCTGTAAGGGTTTTGGGAATACATACAGTTAAAAGCAGAGAGAGCAATAAAGAATACGTTTTCATGGAATTATTATTTTTTGTGTTATTAAAACAGCCCGTTTTAGGTGCAAAAAAAGTTGCTTCGTTTACTGTTTAACAAATTTGGTTGTTACGCTTTGTTGCCCGGCTTGCAGGGTAAGGAGGTAAGCACCGCTATGCAGGTTATTTACCGGCAGTGTTATTTTTTGTTTACCCGCCTCAAGCCGTATTTCTGCTACCGGTTGTTGTATAATTTGTCCATTGCTGTTATAAACCGAAAGTGTTACGGTTGCAGCGGTTTCCAATTCAAACTCAAAAACGGCTTCATTGGCAACAGGGTTGGGATAAATATAAGTTTGCACAGCATTAGTTAAAGTGTTTACCATGCCCACATTAAAGCCCGATAAATAGCGGGCAACACAAAAACTTTTGTGCGGGTATCCGGCAAGGGCAGATCCGGCCACTACAATTTTACCATCGGGTTGCAGGGCAATGGCAGTGCCTTGTGCGCCAAATATAGGGTAAGCAATGCCTTGTATGCCAAAGGTATTATCGCGTGTGCCGTTTGTATTAAACCTGATTACATCTAAGGTTTCGCTTGAGTTTCTGGTGCCAACTGCCACAATTTTGCCATCGGGTTGTATGGCAACGCCGGTAAACGAACCATCGGAAACGGTGGCAATGCCATTTGTGCCAAATGAATTATCTAAACTGCCGTTGGCAGTAAGCCGCATTAGGGTATAATAGGACTGAAAAGTGTTTAAATCAAAAGAATAACCGGCAGCAACTATTTTACCATCGGGCTGTAGGGCAACGGCGCTGAGATTGCTTTCATCGGCAATATTTAAAAATACTTTTCCATTTGAGCCAAAAGTATAATCCAATGTTCCGTCGGCATTGTACCTTACCAAAGCGCCTTGCCCTCCGTAGTTGCCGGCGGCAATTATTTTTCCATCGGGCTGAATGGCTAACGCTCTTGCGCTGCTGCCGAAGGTAAACCCTAAGCTTGTTGTAACAATACCGTCAAAGCTAAAGTCGGCATCTTGGTTGCCGTATTGGTCGTACCTTACCAAGGCAAAAGTGGAGTTTTCAATACCATTTGAAGCATCGCCGGCAGCAACAATTTTACCATCGGGTTGTACGGCAAGCGCATACAACGTAGCCGAACTACCCAAAGAAGTTACTGTTGTACCACCATTGCCAAAACCGGAATTAAGATACCCGCTTGTGCCAAAATTTTGCACAACAAAACCATTGTTGGCATAAGAAGTAGCACCTGCCACAATATTTCCGTTGGGTAATATTGCCACTGCCTTGGCAATAAACCCTGCAACAGTAGCATTTTCTATGGCAAAACCCATTGGAGCAAAATAGCTGTTGGTGCTGTTCCAAAAAAGTTGATTGCCAAACCATTCGTCGGGCGAGCCATCGGGGTTTATGCGCATGAGTGTTACATTGCCCGATGAATTGCTGTCATAAGATGAATTTCCGGCTATCACAATTTTACCATCGGGCTGTATGGCTGCGGCATACGCAAGACAAGGGCCGGTGTAATCGGGTACATAGTAATTGCCAACGCCATCGGCAGAAAAATCGCCGTCAAAATTACCGGGTTGTTGAGCAGAAGCGGAGGTAAAAACAAATAAGATGCAATAACATAAAATAACGTGTTTCATTGTTTACAGGTTTTAAAAAGTTATAAGACTGCCGGCACACTGCGGGAAGCAATAATTGCACAAAGACAATAATGCCGGCAGCCTGAAATAAAAATTTGTTGTTTGAAAAGTGAAATTATACTTACCCGATGTTAAAAATCGCAGCTAACATTGCCGGTAATTTGGGTGTAGGAGTCGCCATCTTCATCGGTAAATTCATCGGCAAAAAATTCATTGGCAGTTTGCGAGCCGGGTTTCAGCCGGTCGAGGTAAATAATGCGGCAGAAATAATCAATTCCGTTTTTATTGTAGCGCATTTTTCTGCCCTCTCTCATGCTTAAAAAATCATCGCCGCTGTCGTCGTCGTCGTTCAGCCAATACCAAATGAGCATAATTGCGCCTTGCTGTTGTTCGGGTTTTAGTCTGAGGGTAACTTTACCTTTAGGTTTGTAACCGCTATCATCTGAGCTGAGGTGGTTGGGTTTATCTATAGACATGAGGCGGTCGCCGCCCATTACGGAATATATTTCCTTTCGGTTACGGTCAAATATCTGTGTCCATATTTGTCCGTAGGGTTCCCAATCAGAATCGCTGCCTCTGTTTAAAGAGGTAAGTTCTACGGTGTAAGTGATGTCGGGCGCCGGAGTTTCGGGCTGTGGTTTGGGTGTGCAGCTTCGGGTAGCAAAAAAGTCGGTAGCACTTTGCGACATGACCACGCCGCCCTGCAGGTTTCGGAAACTGTATTTAATGGGTTGTGCCGAAGCATAGGTGCCGGTTTTAAAAATACCCTGAATAACGTTGATGAGTTCGGTTTTGTTAAAAGCCGGGTAAACTCCCTGAAGCGGCCCCCCAACGATGTACATTTTAATAGTAGTTTGCTGCCCCAGCGTTTTCATGTAGGAATCTAACTCTACACTACCCCCGGCAACCAAACCACTATAAGAGGCATCAAACTGATGAGCTGTTTCGCGGCTGTTGATAGTGGTTTCTATACTGGCCAACACGCGCACGCCATAAGTAACAGAACCTATATACATCATATCGGGGGTGGCTATGGAGGCATCGTTAAAAAAGCCGCCATCGGGTTTTTGGGTATCAATGGTATACAGTTCCTGTGTACAATCAATGAGGAAGTATTTTTTCTGTTCGGAGGTATTAAAATTAAACAGGTAAGAAGCGGCAAAGCCAAAACCGTATCCCGAAGCACCTATTTTTAGGCTGGCATCTGCCTGGCTAAACACTTCTACCGTTTTCATTTTAAAAGCACCGTTTGCCATAGATGCAGGTACTGTGGTAAAACGGTTGGTAAGGCTGTTTATGCCATCTCTTATGGTATAGGCATTGGGGTTTTCAATGGTAATGTAAGATTGTCCGCTAAGGCTTCGGGCAGGAGTAGAAAGGACTATGGGATTTCGGGCATTGTTTTCTGCTAACCAACTACCCGAAACGTAGTTTTCAAATTTGTAAATAGCACCGGGATAAATATTGGCAGATTGGTCGAGGTTATCTACTGTAAGATAATCATCATTGCTAAGAGAAATTTTTATTTCTTTGGTAATGCAATCCCAGTCATTATCTGAGCCGCCGTCCTGTTGGTTGCGTTCCTGCACGTTTACCTTACTGCTTGGGGCATTGGTATTTAAGGGTACGGTAGCGCCATCATGAATTTTAAATGTGCTGGTTACTTTAGTACCGTCTTTCATGTTCCAGGAGTAGGTGTATTTACCGGTTAAATTCACTGGGAGTGGCATAACCATACTGCGTCTGTTATTGTCCATTCTTTCGGTTAAACTGTCGGCAGAGGTTGTATTAATTTCTGTTCTCTGCATGATAATAGTGCGTTGCGCCTGTGCAGAAAGATGAAACAAAAGGAAAAACGAAACGAAAAAAAATAATTTGGTTTTCATGTAATGTGTGTTTTTAAGGTATATTAAGTTATTATTTTTGTTACAAGAGTTTAATCTGTGGGGTTTAGTTCTAAATCGTTGCCAAAGCCGGGCGAGTTTTTGTAGTAGTTTTTAATTTGCCACCACCAGCCATCTTGGCAGGTATTGCGCAAATCAAAATTATAAACCTTAGCTTCCTCTTGTTGCAGCTGCACCGGTCTCCAGCCATTTAGGGCAACATCATCTGCTTGGCAAACTTTTGTGGCAAACAAAAAGCGGCAGGTTTGAGGTGCTTGCAGTTCTACCTGTATAAATTTTACGCCTTGTGTGGTAAAATTGTAGCGCATACGGGCTTTAATTTGCGTTCCCTGGTCAACTGTCCAATCGCTCCAGTTGGTTAAGATATTAAAATTGGCTACCTGCCACCACCAGCCATTGTTGCAGGCATCTGTTGTTTCGAAATGCAGTACCTGTGGCGTGTTGGGCAACAGCGTAATGGTTTGCCAGCCGTTTATGGTGCGGTTTTCGTTGCAGGTAGAGGCGGTAAAGTTGCCTGTGGCGTGTTTGGCGCTTATTACTTCCATGTCAAGTTTTTGGGTATTGCCAATAATGTAATGTCTTTCGCGCACTTTAAGGCCGGGTAAATCGGGCGTTTCCATATACCCCGACCAATCGGGAACAATTTTTACAGCAGCTACTTCGGCACGGTTCATATTGGTGGTGGTTTTCAGCATACTGGCTCTGCTCATTTGTGCCGAAATAGTGTTTACCACAAACAAAAGGAGGCAGATAAATACAAACAATTTTTTTTGCATGGTAATTAAAATTTTAGGTGTTTTGTAAACAGTAATTTTTGATTTTTTGGTTTTAAGTTTCGGGCAAGAATAATATCAATTGCAAGTGTTTATTTTATTGTTCCGGCATACACAATTTGGTTGGCATAAATTACCGGTTCGGGTATATTTGTGTTGCTTTGGTCTTTATTTTCAATACCTAAACTGCCGGTTTGGGTAACGGTGATGTAGGAATTGTAACCCAAAATTATGCTGGCTACGGTGCCTGCGTTGTTGGTTATAACCGGATAATGAAAAGTAGTGGTAGCCGTGTTGGGTATTACCACATTGTCCCATTCATCGGGTACGTGGTGTAAAGACCAGTTTGCGGCAAAGTTCCAGTCATTTTCATGGCCGGGAAACCCGCCAATCCACGTGTTTTGTGCCTGAACTGCGAGCGACGAAAACAAAATAAAGCAAACAGAAAGCTGGAGAATGCGTAATGATTTCATGATAAACAGAATTAGGGTGTGATTAAATAAATTCAGTAAGCTGGTGAACCCGTTTTTTGTGTGTCTCTTGGGCGCTGATGCAAAAGTGCAGGCTTCTAAACTGCCTTGCAAAGAAAAAAAAAGCAGAAATTATCGTCAAACGCCCCTGTTTTATCAAAAAAACCGGCTGAAATGCTTGTAAATTCAAACACTTAATAGTATGTTTGCATGTTACCGGTGAACTCAAATTAATTTATGCAACACACAAAATTTATTTCGCTGCTACAAACTTTCAGCAAAGAAGAGCTGAAACGTTTCGATGATTTCATAAAATCGCCCTATTTTAATAAGTTGGAGGCGCCGGTAAAACTCTACAAAACCTTGTTGCCTCAACACCCCAATTTTGATGACCTGAAATGGGACAAGCTATTTAAAAAAGCGTTTCCCGATAAACCGGCTTTCAGTGAAACTTATCTGCGCAATGTTTTATCGGATTTAAATGCGCTTGCCGAAGATTTTTTAGGAAACCAATTACACTATGAATCACCTATGACATTGGGTAATGCAGTATGGATGCTGATAGAAAAAAAGCAATATAAATCCGCCGAAGATAAATTGGTAAAAATGAAAAATTCCATTGAAACCAATAATATAAATTACCCAAGCCGCAATACTCAAAAACGATATTATTACATGCTAAAAATGAGGCTTCATGACCGGCAGGAGCAACGAGCGGAATACAGCAAAACCCAACAACAGTTGGCGGAAGAGTTAAAAAATCACCTCATTGTAGAAGCCGAAAGCCTTTATTTTGAAATGAGCAATGACAACGAAGTTTACTACCAATATCCATACGAGTATGATTTTTATAAAAGATTTGTTGCTATTGTACAACCACAAGACCTTGCCGGCGATAACGTTTTAACCATATTTCATTACCGGTTACTATTACAAACTGCAAAAACCTGGGATGCCTGGCAAAATTTGTATGAATACCTGCAAGAAAATAAAAAACAAATACCCGATTTGTTGCTTTTTTTAGGCAAACAGGCGCTTACCAATCATTTAGCCCACCGAAGCAGAATAGAAACCTTGCCTGATGAGGTAATTGCCAAAGGTTTTCTGTTGTATGAAGAAATGATAGCGCTTCGGCTGAAAAACGGACATGCCGTTACCGGAAGTTTGTTTGAAAATATTATTCTATATGGTTATGCCTTGTATGGTACTGAGTGGAGTCTTCAGTACATTGAACAGAACAAAGAAAAACTGCCTGAAAACATTCGTACAGGATTATGTGCTTATTGCATGGCAAGATTATATTTTTCAGATGCCAACTATACCGAAGCCATTGCAGTTTTGGCAAATATTGAGCCATTTTACGATAACTACTATTTTGCGGTAAAATCTTTATTAATACAATGTTATTATGAAATAAACAGCTACGATGTTTTTATGGGCACCGTAGATACATTTAAAAAAACCTTGGCAAACCATCCCGAGTTGGCCCAAAAGCACCAAACAGCTCATACAAATTTTGCTGCCCTCATGCTAAAACTCTATCGGTTGCGCAATAAATACAGCCACCAAACAGCAGCAGAAATACAACGCCTTTTGCAGCATACTGATATTGCATTTTTCAACAAATCATGGATAGAGAAAAAATTTCAGGAACTTATAAAGGTAGGTGTATAGGTTGTTAAATTGATTGGGGCGAAGGTTTAAGAATGGAAAACTTTTTCATTGGTTTTTTGGGTAACAATGGTACAAATACATCGTGTGCAACCTTAGCGTAAGCAAAACAATAACACACTTTGTTGGGTATAGACTTGTGTTTTTATTCAGTCCAAAACTGAACATCTTCCCCCTTTTCTCTTGCCTCTCTCACAATTTTTTGATATTCTTCCGGTATAGATGATAAATGAACAAAAAAACCATTTACCATTACCATATTATAAAATGGGTTATTTTCTTTCCTGCTTTTTGTCATAAACTCCAAACTACTCCATCTGTCCATTTTAAACATATTTCTAATTTCTAATGCTCTGTTTCCGACAGTTGACTTTTTGGTGCTGAAGTATTCGTTCAGTTCGTCAAAGGTAATATACGGTTCAAAAGACTTATCGTATAAAAAATTAACATGCCCAATTGCATGAATAATGCCGGCCGCCCATACTGCTTCTATTCCTTTGAGTAATGGGCTTGGTCTTTTCCTGCTTAATTTGCCAATTACTTTTTCGGCAATTTCAAGGTATTCTTTATCCAATTTTTGGTTGCAAAAACTTGTTACCAATGCTGTAATTTTACTCACTTTGTCTTTCAACTCTTCTTTTGACATGGTTTTTTAATTTATTATTGTTTAAAATGTCATGTTGTCAATCTTATTTCAATAAATTGGCAAAAATACCACTTTACCACACCCGCAAAACCGTGCAAAATCAAGCAGTTTTTGTTCCAGAGCGGGCTGCCACTCGGCGGCAGGGGGTAAATTGCTTTCGGGAAACCATTTTTTTACGTAAAAAATGCCGGTTTTGCGGTCGGCCTTGGGGTCAAGGCGGCCAATAAAGCGGTTGTTCCAAAGTACAGGCAGGCAATAGTAGCCGTACTTCCGTTTTGCTTCGGGTATATAACATTCCATCTGATAATCAAAATTAAAGAGCCGCAGTAACCTTTTTCGCTGTATTACCAAATTATCAAACGGCGATAAAATATGTAAACCCGTTGTTGCTGTTGTTGCATCGGGCATATTTAAAACCGTTGCAACCGTTGTAGCCAAAGCATACCAGGTTTCTTTTTCCATGTTGTGCAGTTGCAAGGTTATTACCTCCCCGTTTTCCAACATTTGATGCAATGCCTGCTGTACTGCCTTTTTACAATGTGGCCGAAGGTAGTATAATTCGGGTTCGGTTGCCAGCCCATGCTGATTAAGGGTGGTTTTTATTAAATGCCACCCAAGTTCAATGTCCGATGGCATGGTAACATCAACCCAATGGGGCAAAACCCGCTCACTCAAATCATATACCTTCTGAAACCCCTTTCGGGCGCATACCATCAGGCGGCCTTCCATAAACAGTTGTTCCAGGGCGCGTTTGGCCTCTTTCCACTCCCACATGCCGCGCTTGCCGGTTTGCTTTTCTTCAAAATCTTTGCTTTGCAGCGCCCCTTCGGCGGTAATGCGTTCCAGCACGTGCTGCTGCATGGTTTTGTTTTGCTCAAACCAGTGCGATTTGCCCGAAGCATAACGCATTTTTACGGGCAAGGTATAGCGGTAATGGCTCGTGGGCAAATAGGAAGCGGCATGACTCCAATACTCAAAAATAGTTTTGTCTTCCGATAGCAGCACATGCAGGTGGTTTTCTTCGTACCCCTGCGTTCTTGACCAAATGGTGTGGTGGTGCGCACGGGCAGCCACTGCCAGGGTATCAATCTGCACATATCCCAAATGCTCTGTTACCTGCAAAGCGCCGGCTTTACCAACGGGCGGTTGCCTGTTCAGCAAACCCTGGGCATACAGAGCCAAACGCCGGGCTTCTTCTTTGCTCATAACCTTGTTCCTGTGTGGTATCATGAGATACAAAAATAGAAGAAAAACCGCTTTTGCCCAAAGTTTTTTATGCTTTTCGGAGTCTGTGGCTTTTTGCAAAGAACATTCAGCAGGAAATTTTTTGTAAAAAAACGGCACAATAGTTTTTTTACAAAAAAATTACTAATTTTGACAAAACTATGACAAAAATTGCGCCCTACAAACTCCATTCAACTAAATTAAACAAATTAACATGAAAAACAAATTAAGCACTTGCTTGCCATGCAACAATGGTTTAAGCACTATTGGGTTTCCGGTGTTTATTGCAGCAGTATTTATGCTCATTGTATATGGGTTGAATACGCCGTCTGCCACGGCAGCAGTTCTGCCGGGCAGTAATGTAGCGGGCATCAGCGCAGCAGATGCTATGGGCGGACCGGGTTGCTTTGGCGCGGCTCCATTGTCTTGTAGCAGTACTTTAACAGACCAAATACTGGCAATAGATGCAACATACCCGGTTACCAACTGTGGTTTTACGGGTACTTTCCCCGGAAAATGGTTTTCTTTTACCGGTACCGGTTCTGATATGACAGTTGAAACCTGCGGCAATAATACCAACTTCGATACGGTAATAGATGTTTATTCGGGCAGCTGCACGGCCCTGGTTTTTGAAAACTGCAACGATGATAACTGCGGACTTTCTTCTTCCCTAACTTTTTGCACTACCGAAGGCGTTACTTACTACGTATTTGTGAGTGGTTATTCTGGCGCAACGGGCAATTTTGACATGAGTTTATACTGCCTTACCACCTGTACCATAAACGGAGTGGCAGATGAATGTATTAATGCAGTACCTGTTTATGCCGATTTGCCGGTTTACTTTGACAATTTTGAAGCTACCGGGTCTTTTCCTGATGCCGAGTTGTGCAGCGAAAGTTTGTTTTATTCCGATATATGGTATGCTTTTTACAATGAAACACCGGCAAATATTACCGTATCGCTTTGCACCGATTTGTTTTTTGGAAAAGGCGGCACGTTTCATTCTATTATGAGCGTATATGAAGCCTGCCCAACCGAAAACTTTACCGCCCTTGCCTGTGTAGATGGAATAGATGGGTTGGGCGAATGTTTTTATGGCGGTGAAGTAACGTTTGAAGGCGCCTGCAATACCACCTATTACATAAGAATTGGAAGTGTTGACATACAAGAAAACGGCGACGGAGAGGTAACTGTTACCACACAACCTATAACCGCTGCCCCGCTTGTTGCCGATGCAGGCGCTACGGCCAACATAATATTGGGCAACAGCACCACGCTTGGCGGCGCTCCTACCGCCACCGGAGGTTTTCCGCCCTACGCCTATATATGGGATAACGCCGGCACATTAGACAATGCAACCGCCGCAAACCCGGTTGCCACACCCGTCAGCACTGCCACCACCTATTCTGTAACCGTTACCGATGCTTGCAATGAAACAGCCACTGCATCGGTATTGGTAAATGCCATATCGCCCTGCAACGCTTTTATGGCGTATGCCATTCCTTCAAATCCGCTTTGCGGAAACGGACAGGGCAGCATTTCGGTAATGGCATACGGCGGCACAGGCAACTATACCTACAACTGGGGAACCCAGCCCGGCGAAGGTACTAACCCCCGCAGCGGATTGCCATCGGGCACCTATACGGTAACCGTTACCGATGAAAACAGTTGTACCGTTACTGCCAGCGCCACCATTTTCGTTCCGGAGGCCTTAAACCTGAGCATTTCGGTTACCAATGCCAGCGGTTGCGCAACAACAGATAATAATGCTTCAGCCACTGCATCGGTTTCAGGCGGCTTTACTCCTTACAACTTTTTATGGTCGGGACCTGCCGGCTTTAGCAGTATTGCACCCTCCATTTCCAATTTACAGCCCGGTACCTACAGCGTTACGGTTACCGATGAAACCGGCTGTACTGCCACTCAACAGGCCACCATATTATTGTTGCAACAACTCAACTGTAGCGCCACAGGAACCGATGTTAGCTGTTACGGGCAAAACAACGGCACTGCCACCGCCATTACCCAGGGCGGCAATCCGCCATTTTCCTATGCATGGTCGGGCAGCAATGGTTATACCGGAAACGGACAAACCATTACCGGCCTGGCTCCGGGAAACTACAGCGTAACGGTTACCGATGCATCGGGCTGTTCCTGCGCATCGGCAACAAGTGGCGAGGGTGGCTCTGTCAGCATAAGTGAACCAAGCGCTTTTGTGGTAATATCGGGCGGGGAGGTTAATGATGAGGAAGGCGATAGTTTTGTTATACCCACCTTTTTTAACCTGCATACCATTGTATTGGCCGGCGGCAGTTTTCCGTATGATTTTGATTGGTTTATACAAGGATATGCAGTTTACAACATTAATTACCAGTTGGTAGATACCGATAACAACGGCATACCCGATACGCCTGGCGCCATTATAAACATCATTTATACCGATAATGCCCTGTGGTCGCTTAATGTAAACGATTACCGGGGTTGTGCCGGTGAAGCGGGCGCGTTTATTACCAACAACCCGCTGCAAGTGTTAGATATTGACTCTTATACCATACTGCCGGCAGGGCCAACGGCCGGCGGCTCTTTAAGCTTAGTAGTAGCGGGCGGTGTTCCGTGCCCGGGCGGCGTATATAACTACCAATGGACAGGCCCCGACAACTGGACAGGCAGCAGCACAGGGCCTTCGGCCGGCGGGTTGCCATCGGGGTGGTATGTGATTACCGTAACAGACTGTGCTTTGCCGGTTCCCAATGTTACCGTAGGTTGGTTTTGGGTGCCCAAACTTGTTCGCGGAAGAGGTAAAATTACCCCCGGTGCGCTGACCGTTTATCCTAACCCGGTAAACAGCCAGGCAACCATTACCTTTACCACTCCCGAAACCGGACAGGTTACCCTGTCGCTTTATGCGCCCGACGGCAGGCTGATAGCGCAACCATACAAAGGCTTAACAGATGCCAATGCCCAACAAACCATTCACTACTCAACGGCAGCCCTGCCACCGGGGCTGTATTTTGCAGAACTTGCCACATCAACAGGCATAGTACATCAACAAAAACTGGTTATTATTCACTAACAACGCCGGCAAAAGCCATTACCGGCATTATAAAGCCATAGCCTGTGTGTAATAAGGAGTACACACAGGCATTTTTTTGCCCAACCGCAACAAAACCACACCGGTTCTGCTACTTTTACCCTTTTTGCGTAACTTTACCTGCTTTTTGTTGTTTACCGTAACTATTTAGGTACTATCTGTAAATCCCGGCATTTTCTCTTGTTCCTTGTTAATTTGAAGCATTGACCAAACAGCAAAAAAACTTTGCGGAACTTTGCACAAAACTTTGCGTTCTTTGCGGTAAAATGAAAGGAATTCGGTGAAGAACATCACCAACAAAGGTACAACCTAAATAAGTACTGTTTACCAAAAAAAAAACGGTTTGTAGTTCAGGAAAACGCAAATATTAATCAAAAAAAATCATATTATGTCTTCATTATTTCAGCAACACCACCCTGCTTTAAACAAAGCCATAGAGGCCATACGCGAACGCACCTTTTACGCCCACTACCCCGAACACCCAAAGGCATACGGACCCGATGCACCGGCACAAGGGCAACAGGCATTTGACAACCAGTTAAACCACCCCTTTACCCAACTGCTTCAAACCGGTGCCACAGCGCAAGTGGGTGAGGAAGAATCGCCCTATTGGGGAACACCGCTGGGCATCAGCTACCCTGCCGCACCGGTTGAAACGCTGGTAAGCAATGCCAAAACTGCCCTGGCAACCTGGCGCAAAGCGGGCATAAAAGAGCGAACCGGTATCCTTATAGAATCTTTGGAACGGGTAAAAAACCGCTTTTTCGAAATTGCCTGGGCTACGCAGCACACCACTGGGCAGTCGTTTATTATGTCGTTTCAGGCATCGGGCCCGCACGCCGCCGACCGCGCCATGGAAACCATTGCCCTTGGGTATATGGAGTTATCGCGCTTTCCGCACTCGCTGCGTTGGGAAAAACCGGCCGGGGGCGGCGCCTTTATTACCTTAGACAAAACCTTTACCCCCGTTCCAAAAGGCGTGTCCATGGTAATTGGCTGCTCTACCTTTCCTACCTGGAACACCGTGCCAGGCCTGTATGCCAGCCTTATAACCGGCAATACCGCCATGGTAAAACCCCACCCCAAAGCCATACTGCCCATTGCCATTTTTGTGGCCGAAATACAAAAAGTGCTGCACGAAAACGGCTTTGACCCCAACACCGTACAATTAGCCCCCGATACCACCCAACACCTCATTACCAAAGAACTGGCCGAACACCCCGATGTAAAAATTATTGACTACACCGGAAGCAGCTTGTTTGGCAACTACATTGAAACGCTGCAAAGCAAGGGCAAAACCGTGTTTACCGAAAAAGCAGGCGTAAACTCGGTTATTATTGACTCGGTGCAGGATATAAGGCAGGTTATGCGCAATCTGGCATTTTCGGTTTCGCTTTATTCGGGGCAAATGTGTACGGCGCCGCAAAACATTTTTATACCCGAAACCGGCGTACCAAGCGCCGATGGGCCCATACCCTACGATACCGTGGTAGATGTACTTAAAAACGAGGTGGCCGCTTTGGCTTTAAACCCCAAAATGGGCGCCGGTACTTTGGGCGCCATACAAAACCCCGCCACGCTGGAGCGCGCCCAAAACGCCGGAAAATTAGGCGGAACCGTACTGCTGGAAAGCCCGCCCGTAAAAAACCCCGAATTTGAAAACGCCCGCGTTTGCGCGCCTACCATTATTGAAGTAGATGCCAAAGATGCAGATTTATACGAGCGCGAGTTTTTTGGCCCTATTGTGTTGGTAATTAAAACCCGAAATACCCAACAATCGCTCAGTCTGGCACAAAACATGGCCATGCACCACGGGGCTATTACCTGCGGCGTGTATTGTGCCGATGAAAAACTGGCGCAACACATTACCGATGAAATGAACAGCGTTTTTGTGCCGGTTTCGCTCAATTTTACCGGCTTTATATGGGTAAACCAACACGCCGCTTTTTCCGATTTTCATGTAACCGGCGGAAACCCCGCCGGCAACGCCTCCTTTACCGATGCCCTGTTTATTAACAAGCGTTTTGTATGGGTGGGCAACCGTATTAATATGTAGTAAACCAAACAGCAAATAAGCATATTGTTAAACGGGCAGCATTTTACCAAAATTTGCTGCCCGTTTTTATTTTTAAGCTGCACCGGCCGGCAGGTAAATACAGGAAACAACCAAACTCAAAAAATGCCCAATAATGCCAACCCCTTTTGGCGTACCTCCGGCGCTTGAGCATAGCAAAGGGCTGATAAAATGCCAATAATTGCCCCAAAAAAAACACCCCCCAAAACCAGTTATTCCCAAAATTCGACCACTTATTCCCAAATTCCTACCAGTTATTCCTTTTTGCTTTTTTGCAGTGGCAAATTTGTTATCTTTCGGCAACGGAAACCCCAAAATATCCGTTAGTATTTTTAAACCATAAAATTATGCCATTATGAACAAAAACAGATTAACCCCGGTAAGTTTGCGCACCGTGCTTGCGCCGTTATGTATTGGTTTATTTGTAATATGGGGGGGG
>MTCR01000039.1 GCA_002212725.1 Sphingobacteriales bacterium TSM_CSM
GTTTTCCCTATCCCGAAGGGATACAAGGTTTATTGAAAACCAAAAACAACCACCATCTGCAACCCCTGCGGGGTTGAACATATTACGCCAATCCATTGAGCTATAAACATTTAATGCCGTTGGCATCGGTCTAATTAACCCAATCAAACAAATATTTTTCATCGTATTCAATCTCAAATTTTTTCAAAAAATCAATATACTCGTCCTTAAACGAAATTTTTTTATGATGCTCTTTCTGGTTCATAACATACTTCACTACATTATCGATGTGCGAATGACTATAGGAAAACGCACCGTAGCCTTCTTGCCAATTGAATTTAAACTTTGACAACTTATTTTCGTTAATCATTTTATTACTCGCCTTCTTTACTTCTCTCACCAAATCACTCAAACAACAACTCGGCTTCATTCCTATAAAAAAATGAAGATGGTCTGGCATTCCATTAATTGCCAGCATTTTTTGACCATTGTTCTGCACTATTCCTGTTATGTATTGATACAATCTTTCCTCCCATGAATACGCAATCAGAGCCTCTCTATGTTTAACAGCAAAGACCACTTGAATGTAAATTTGTGAAAATGTACTCATGCTTCGGTTTCGTTTAAAAGGTTGATAAAGGTTTGTTTATCGGGCAGTATGGTTTGGTAGCGGCTGGCAAAAATCTGGTCGTTGTTTTGGGGCAGCGTAATTTCAACCAGCACATCGCTTTTGTCTTTGCAAAGTACAATGCCAATGGTTTTATTTTCGTCGGGCAGTTTCACCACACGGTCGTGGTAGTTTACATACATTTGCATTTGCCCGAGGTCTTGGTGGGTGAGTTCACCAAGTTTGAGGTCAATGACCACAAAGCAGTGAAGCAGACGATTAAAGAAAACCAGGTCGGCTTTATAGTGTTTTTCATCAATGGTCATGCGGAACTGGCGGGCAACACAGGTAAATCCTTTGCCCAATTCGAGCAGAAAATGCTCGAGCTTGTCGATGATGGCGGTTTCCAAATCGCTTTCGGAGTATTGGTGTTTTTCGGGCAAATTCAAAAATTCGAGGATGTAGGGGTCTTTCAGTATGTCTGTTGGTTTTTCGACGATTTGTCCTTGTTGGGCAAGTTGTTTAATACCGTCTTTATCTCTGCTCAATGCAAGCCGTTCGTAAAGCGCAGCATCGAATTGTCGTTGCAATTCCTTTAAACTCCAGTTGTTGGCAGCACACTCAATTTCGTAAAAGCGGCGTTCGTCGGGGTTTTCGATGCGCATCAATTTGAGGTAATGCGACCAGGAAAGGGTGAATTTACGAGAAGTCGTCTCGTAAATTGAGTAGGTTAGAAAGAACTGCCTCATATTTTGCAGGTTATCAACAGAAAACCCTTTGCCGAATTCGGCGATTAATCGTTTGGAAAGTTCTTTTAGCACTTGTTTTCCATATTCGGCTCTTTGCTTTCCTTGCTGCTCATCTTCTACAATCATTCTACCAATTTCGTAATAAGTTTGCAAACTTTAGCTTGTGAATTGGTTTTGTGGCTTGCAAATATACCGCTATACGGCAGAAAAAAAATAAACCCGAAAAGCAGTGCAAGGAGTATTGGCTTACACTGTTAGTGTGTATAATACCGTTTGGTTATGCGGTAAAAACTACTGTTGCAAATTTAATATGAATTATGCTGTTTTACAAAGCATAAAACAAAAAAATCTTCACTGCCTGCCATGTGATGCGGGTTGTGGCTACCCCTGCTGTGCGTTGCCCGGCGTTTCTGCAAACTGCAGTTTAAGCAGGTATTGGTACAAACCGTTGGGTTTGGCGGCCAGTTCTTCGTGGCTGCCCTGTTCAGCAATGGTGCCGCCGTCCAGCACGTAAATGGTATCGGCTTTGCGCACGGTAGATAAGCGGTGGGCAATAATAATGGTGGTTCGGTTTTCCATGAGGCGGTCTAAGGCCTCCTGCACCAGCCTTTCCGATTCGGCATCGAGCGAGCTGGTAGCTTCGTCGAGTATAAGAATGGCGGGGTCTTTTAAAATGGCGCGGGCAATGGCAATGCGCTGCCGTTGTCCGCCCGACAGTTTCACCCCTCTTTCGCCCACCAACGTATCTAACCCCTGCGGAAAACCGGTAATAAAATTCCAGGCGTTGGCTTTTTGGGCGGCGGCAATAATTTCGGCTTCGGTGGCATGGGGTTTGCCGTATAAAATATTTTCGCGAATGGTTCCGCCAAACAGAATAACCTCTTGCGGCACTAACCCTATATGGTTCCGGAGTCGGGTAATATTGAGCGAGGCAATGGGCTGTTTATCGAGGTAAATGTTGCCCGAATTAACGTCGTACAAGCGCATGAGCAGTTGTACAATGGTAGATTTTCCGGCGCCGCTGGGGCCTACCAGCGCCACCTTTTCGCCGCGGCTTATTTGCAGGGTAACGCCTTTCAGCACTTCAATGTCTTTGCGTGTGGGGTAAGCAAAGCGCACGTTGCGGTATTCAATATTGCCGGTAAGGGCAACGGTTGCCGGTGTTGTTGCATCGGGCTGAAGCGCTACTTCGGGTGTTTCGTGCAGAATTTCAACCACCCGTTCCGATGCGCCAAGGGCTTTCTGCAAGTTGCCGTACAAATCGCCCATGCCACCAATGGCGCCGCCAATAAAAACGGTGTATAAAATAAACCGTATCAGTTCGCCAATGGTAAGGCTGCCCTGTTGCACCAGCACTGCCCCGTACCAAAGCACCACCACAATACCTCCAAACACTGCCGAAATAAGAAAAGTTACAAACAACCCGCGGTATTTGGCGGTGCGCATGGCTATGGAAACCACGTTGTCTATGGCTTTTTGGTAGCGGCGGGCTTCAAACCACTCGTTGGTAAACACCTTTACCACGTGTACCGATTGCAGGGTTTCTTCTACCACCACACCGGCATTGGCCAGCGCATCTTGCGCCTGTTTGGCCATTTTGCGTATAAATTTGCCGAAAAACATGGCCACCACTATAGCTACCGGAAAAGTAGCCAGCATGAGCAGGGTAAGCCGCCACGAAGTTAGCCCGATGATGGTTAGCCCGATGATTAGGGTGGCAAACTGCCTGAGCAACTCGGCCAGGTTAATGGAAATGGCGTCTTGCAATTGCGTAATATCGGCCGTAAGGCGGCTGGTAAGTTCGCCCACGCGGCGCTGTTCAAAAAACGGTATGGGCAGGGTAATAAGTTTTGCATAAAGGTCTTTGCGTATGTCGGCCATGGTATATTCGCTTACATAGGCAAACATAACAATGCGGGCATAAGAAAAAATACTTTGCACTACCAAAATGCCCAGCAGCAGCCAGCCAAGCTCTTTTACACTCCAGGTGGTTTTACCCTGTGCGGCATCGGCCAGCAAACTGGCCACATACGGAAACAAGAGGGCGGTAAGGGTTGAGAAAGCCAAAAACAGCAAGCCGGTAAAGAAATGCCATTTATACCGCATTACATAGCGCAAAACGGGTTTAAGGTATTGCAATTGTATAAGGGTAACCGGGGGTTTATTGCCGGCATCTGCTGCCGGAGCAGATTCGGTAATTTCTTCGGAATCTGTATGCCGGGGGGTTTCTTTTTTCATTTTTTACTTGTATTGGTACTTATTTAGGTCGTACATTTGTTGGTGCTGTTCCTGACTAAATTCCTTTCATTTTGCCGCAAAGAACGCAAAGTTTTGCGCAAAGTTCCGCAAAGTTTTTTTTGCCTTTTGGTCAATGCTTCAAATTAACAAGGAACAAGAGTAAATGCCGGGATTTACAGATAGTACCTAAAGTATTGGTAAATTGCAACAAGCCGCGCTTTTTCAGCCTCTTATGCCGCAACTGCGGCGGTTGCAGTTTTTACAGCTAAGTCAATAACAGGTAGTAAACCCGCGTGGTTTACCCGGCGGTGTTTAAACATTAATTAAGTTTTGGCGGCAATAGCAAAATATACCCTTGCGGCAAACGCCTTGCTGTTATATGCTAAACCAAACCATATTATCTGCTGCCCGTTTTGCAAAGTATTGTTGCTTTTACCCGAAGGTAAAAAAATTGTTGGGTGCAACAAAAAAACCAAACAAACGTTTGGTAAATATGAGGCTATACACGTAACTTTATGCCCCGATACTTAACATAAGTAATATGCCAAAACAAAAAGTAAGCGACAAGTTTATCATAAAACAATCTTTGCTGGTTTTTAGAAAAAAAGGGTTTTACAACACCTCCATGGCAGATATTGCCGAAGCCTGCGGCCTGCTGAAAGGCAGCCTGTACCACTATTTTAAAAGCAAGGAAGATTTAATGAAAGCGGTTATAGACTATATGCACAACTATTACACGCGGGAAATTTTTGCGCTTGCCTACGACGAACAACTGGGTATGCGGCAAAAACTTAAAATGCTGGCCGATGCATCGGAAAACCAGTTCTTTGCTTCTGAAAGCGGTTGCCTGTTTGGCAATCTGGCTTTGGAAACATCGGGCAATATTCCCGAATTTTCGGAGTTGGTGAAATTGTTCTTTACCGAATGGATGAAAGCCATGGAGCATATTTATGCCGAAAAATATCCGCCCGAAAAAGCCCGCATTCTTGCGCAAGACTGTGTGGCGCGGGTAGAAGGCGCAGTAATGATGATGCGCCTGTTTAACGACAAAGAATACCTGCGCCGCGCCCATCAGGAAATCATGAACCAACTGGAGCAAGCAACACAAACTACCTGAAATTACCCCATTGCAGCAAATTATTACCACTATAAAATACAGTTGCCCATTAATAACAGAAACAAACGTTTGGTAAAAATAAATAAGTGGTTCAATAAGCTCAACAACCACCATAACACGTTGGTAATTATGAATTATGAGTTATGAACCCTACTTGTTCGGCAAACTAAACAACCAATCACAACTCACTAACCAATCATAAATCATTAGCTCGGCAAACTCAACAACCAATCATAACACGTTGGTAATTATGAGTTATGAATTATGAGTTATGAACCCCACTTGTTCGACAAACTAAACAACCAACCATAAATCATTAGTTCGGCAAACTAAACAACCAATCATAACCCACTAACCAATCATAAATCATTAGCTCGGCAAACTCAACAACCTGTGGTGTCCTGAAATAGCTTGCCCTCAAAAATTACTTAAACATGAGTGCAAAAA
>MTCR01000076.1 GCA_002212725.1 Sphingobacteriales bacterium TSM_CSM
CAACCATTTTTATGACCATTAAACTGTCTATTTTACCCACTATCATGGCTCCTACACTTCCTAACAGTACAAAAAAGGCATAATTGCCCATTTCGGGTATTTTTTTGATCACTTTTGCATCAATGTAAAGAGGTGTTTGCCATTGTTTCAGGTAGTGAATATAGGCAATAATGAGCAACAAGGCCAGTGCATACACACACACATACCCATACAATAAACCGCTTTGCGATATGTTAAAACCTACATACACGGTTACTGTTGTCAAAATACCCAGTCGCACTAAAACCTCGTTTATAAATGCCGGAACCACAATCTTATGCAAACTCCGGCTGTAACTTTCCAGCACTGTGTAGTACATCATGCAAAAACAAAGCGGCAATGCCAAATACAGGTAACTGGAAAATAAAGCCGATTTTGCGGCAAAAAAATCTTGCAGCCAGCCCAGTGTTAAGAATAAAAACACAGCAAAAAGGGTAAACCCTATTAATGGCACCAGCAGCAGCAAACTTAAAAAGCCGTTGTTTCCCCGTGCCTCGTCTTTAAACATGGGAAAGTACCTGATACACACCGGCGATGCGCCCAACACGACAAACGGCACCACAATGGCCGCAAAATCTGCCAATCCCCGAAGCAATCCTATTTCATTGGGTTGCAATAGTTTGGGGTATAACCACAGTACGTTAAAGGTGCCAATAACCACCCCAAGATATGATGCCAATGCACCCCGTATGCCCTGCCTTTGTATAATGCCCATAGTGCAGAATAACCGCTGCCGGCTAATTTTTTAAAACAAAGGGCAAAGTAACGCAATTTTACGGTGATTTGCAGCAGAAAAACAATACTGCCACATTCTCTGTCCAACAGGTTAAAATACTACCTGTTCCATATTTGAAACCTCATGTATGGTAAGCCGGCGGGTAAAGGCTCGGGGATATCCTTTGGTTTTAGCCTCCTGCAAGGCTTGGGCGGCTTCGGTTTCGTTCTGGTAGGGACCAATGAGTATTTTGGTAATATCTAAATCGGCGGCATACTCAAAATAGAGGTTCCCCAGCTTGGTTAAATCTTTGAATTTTTTTGACTGCGGGTTGCGCATGGCAGCAAGTTGTATAATATAGCTGTTTGAGGTAAGCCGGCGTTTGTTAAAGTTAATTTGCGGCAGGTTAACGGCATTTGCTTTACCGCCTGCCAGCAAAAATGCATCGGTAAAACCGCGTTGTTTTACCGCACTCAGTATTTCTTCGGCCCTTGCACGGCCGTAGTAAGTACCCAAAAGTACCCTTTTCCGGTTATCGGGGGCAGCTTGTACGGTTAGCGCTCCTAAATCAGATAAAGATTGCCATGTTTTGGGGTTGTAAGCGCTGTTTTTTACCAATCCAAGTTGTATGTCGTAGGGGGTTGTATCGTTGGGGTTTACGGGTGTGGTTTGCTGCGGCGGGGTATTGGTCGGTGTTATAACAGTTTCGGGTATAAGGGTTCCTTCCGGCGGAGGTGGCGTGGTATTGGTTGCCGGCGGGTTTGGCGTACTCTTATCTGCACCCGACAAACCATCGGGCGAGGGAACCGAACCGTTGCCGTCTTCTTCGTTCACCTCTTTTTTTACTTTATCATAAATCTTTTTTGCTTTTCGAACCCCTTTATCTACACTTTCGCTTACTGTTTCGGCTTCCTTAGTCAGTTTTTCGTTGGTTTCGCCCCAGCCAATGCGGTCTTTGTTTTTGTCGTACACAACAAACAAAAAATATACCAGCAACCCAAAAATCAGTGCGCTTACAAAGGTCTGGAGGAGGTTTTTCATAATACCTGCATCATTTAAATACTGCTGAATATACAAACAGTACCGATTTGTATATTTTTCTTATCCAAGTTAAAAATTTGACTTTACCTGTACCCTACACTGCAAAAATAAGATTTTATTGGTAAATTACCTTTATTTGGATTACCATTCCGAAAACTCAGAAAACCTAAAACATGGCTAACCAGAAAAATATGCTTTACTTTTCTGCTTCCAAGGTTTGGGTTAATTGGCTTCTACCCGAAAAAAAAAGCGCACTGCTCCGTTTGCCGAAGGAGTGCGCTTTTTAAATTTACCGGCCGGGTTGCTACCTGCTTAACACAATGCGGCTGTGCTGTACGGTGCCGCTTTGAGTAATGAGTTGCACCACATACACGCCTGCGGGCAGGTGTGCGGCATTAAAGGTAAGGGTTTGCGGGGTATTGGCTTCTGTAAATCCGTTAAAGAGGCGGGCAACTTCCGTACCGGCAATATTGTAAACCGAAACGGTGGCATTGCCGCTTTCGGGCGAGCTAAACACAACCGTTGTTTGGCTGCCAAACGGGTTCGGAAAAGCTTCCAGCGCCGGTTGCTGTACTGTTTTACCACGTCCGCGGGTTTGCTTGGGCACCCAATACCAGCCAAAGGTCTGATTGCCGGCTGCATCGGTAACGGTAACGGTGTACCAGCCATAGTGCAAGCCCGATATATCTTGTGTGGTAGCGCCGTTGCTCCACAGGTAGCCGTATGGCGTAACGCCGCCGCCAACCGAAATATCAATAGCGCCCGTTCCGCCGCCATTATCGGCGGTAATTACATTGCTCACAATATCGAGGGTGGTGGCTGCCGGGTTGTTGTTGTAGGCATCTTCGCTTATTACGGCCTCACAACCAAAAGCATCGGCAACCTGCAATGACCAGGTAGCGCCATCAGCAACTACTACCGTAATAACATTGCCGTTGGCAGTATAGGTTACATACCCGCTGATGGTCCAGTCAAAACTGTAAGGGGCCGAACCGGCAAGCGTAATGGTAAACACATCAAAAAATGTGGGTATAATGCCGGTTCCCTGCGAGTTGTTGGTTATGGTAAAATCAAGCGGACATTGGGCATACACACAAAGGCTGTTGTTGCTTACAATATTGGCTGCCGGCGGTGTGTAGTTAACCGCTGCCGGGTCGGTACAGGCGGCATACTGGCAACTGCCGTCGTCAACGGTGGCAAAGGGGTTGTAATTTAGAGCAATAGCATCGGTACAGCCCGTAGTACCACAGCCGCCCTGATTGCAGTTATAGGCCACAGCCACAGAACCCTGGCAGGCTGCAGGCGAACCGGGCAGGTTGGCCGTAAAGGTTACACTGCCCGCAGTACAGTTAGGAGCAGTATAAGATGCGTTTCCTGCATTGCTCTGTATGGCTCCGGTAGCGGGGTTTGTCCAGGTAATAGTGGCGCTGCACGATGCTGCAACAGCTGCCGTACAACCACCCGACTGGGTAACGGTAAGGAAAATATTGGGATAAACCGATACCATATACTCACCCGATACATCGGTACAACCCGGCACACCGTCTAAGCGGGCTTTTAAATACCATACTGTAGCCGAACAGCCGTTGTTGGCAGGCAGTACGCCGGCAAATACGGTTCCGCCGGCATAGGCATCAAACCCGGCCGAAGCGCCGTAAACCCAGGTGACAAAGCCGCCTGTGTAGTCGTTATCGGTAACGCCGCCGGCGAAATACTCAATTGGCTGCCCCGAACAAACCGATGTGCTGTTCACGTTCTGCGTTCCATTCAACACCGAACATTCAATGATGCAATCGGGTATGTCATAGGCAACACTTGACGTACAGGCGGCATCGGTGGCATCTGTTACGGCAATGCTGCCAACGCCGGGGCTGCCGGTTAACCCCGGTATGGTGTAGCTTTGGGCAGCGCCGGCAACATACAAGCTGTTGTAATCGGTTCCGTTTACGTTTACTACATACCCGCTGCCGGCGGGGCTGGTAACGGCAAAAGATATAGAAAGGTCATACACCCCATTGCCCGAGCAGGTAGCCGAGCCAAACAGGTTATCTATGCTGCAAGGCAATGTACAATCGGGCACTACATAAGATGCCAGTTCAGAGCAAAGTCCGTAGCCGGCATCGGTAATGGTAACGGTGTTGGTGGTAAGGCCGTTTCCTTCGGGCAAATCGAATATGGTAAAAGTTTGGGTGCTACTGCCGGTATAGGTTCGAATAAAATCGTTTCCGTTTACCGTTACCACATAAGTGGTGCTAACGGGGTCCACCACGGTAAAGGTTACGGTAAGGTCGTACAGCAGTTGGCTGGTGCAGGTGGTAGAAATGCTGATGTTGCTGATGTTGCAGGTAATGCTTTGCCAGGTGTTGAGTACGTTGCTGGTGTTGTTGGGGTAGCAATCGTACAGCAAATCAACCGATGCGCTGAAATTGGTTACCCCGTCAAATGTGTCATAGGGGCAAAGTGTACCAAGGTTCTTTTTCACCAAAGTTTGGTCTTGAGTGCCGCCGGTGCATACACTGCCCGCCCATTCGGTGCCGGGGTCGGTGCCAATGGTGCCAATCACATCGGTATGCAGGCCGGTTACTTCGTTGAGCAGGGCTACGGCATCATCGCCGTTATAATTCAAACTTGCCGATGAAAGGTCGGGCACCAGTCCGTCAAGTAGTGCATCAACATGGCAAAGCAAAAAGTAATCGCCATTTGCCAATATGCCGCTTAGCGGAATGGTAGAGTTTGGCACCGTATTACCATTGTTGTATAGTTGAACCGAATAATCTACCAGATCCACATTGGCACCGGTTCCGTTGTAAATTTCCACGCATTTATTAAAACTCGACCCCTCTACATAGGCAGAAAATACCAAATCGGGGCAAGGTTGCGGGCCGCTGTCGTCATCGGTAATGGTAATGGTAGTGGTTGCAATGGCTCCGATGGCTGCGCTGTTTCCACCCGATGGGTTTTGCAGGGTAAATACAAGTGTTTCATTGGTTTCAGGGTCAGTATCATCTACAATGGTAATGGTTACGCATT
>MTCR01000115.1 GCA_002212725.1 Sphingobacteriales bacterium TSM_CSM
AAGTAAAAATACTTCAAAAAAAACTACCACCACCAAGCCAACAGCTAAACCAATAAACCGCAGCTAAACCGGCAACTGCAGCACCTAAGCCGGCCGAAAAACCCGCTTCGGCAACTCCAACTACCGGCACCGGCAACAGCGAAACAACTACACAAGCAGCACCCCCAACCACCACCGGAGTAATTGTAAAAGACGGGCCGCTTACCAAATATGAACTCTACAGCCAAATAAGAAATTACCTCGAAACCAACGGGCTTAAAAACTGGATTTTGGCCGAGCGTCTGTCTAATTTTATTATTGCCTTTAAAGAACCGGTGGCCATAGTTCCCGAAAAATCGGAAACAACCTACGAGTCGGAGCAAAAAGAACTGGAAGCTCTGTCAAAAGTATATTTACCCAAGCCGTTTGAAATCTCCATCGAGTTTTCGCCTTATGCTACAGAACAACTCCGCATAGCCACCACAACCACCGACAACAGCGCCGAAAAAAAATTGCAGGAATTAAAGGAGAAATATAACATAAGCGAAATTTTTGAAAACGTTGAAACCAAAGAATATTACGCAGCCACCAACGATGAAAGAAACCGCCTGGCCAACTTTTTAATTGCCAAAACTTTTATTGAGGTTAAAACCCCCGAGGTTAATCTGCCGCAACAGTTTTTGTTTATCCAGAACTTCAGCGTAAATCTTAACTACCCCAAAAATTACTACCTCACCATTCCTAAACAAGCCGGCACAGAAGCAGAACGCATTGTGCAGTTTATTCAAACCGCCATTTTAAGCCATCAATAAAAAAACGGCATGGCGCCGCGCCATTATACCGCTTTGTAAAACCCGATACCCCTGTCATTTATGGGATTTTTGCTTAAACTAATCATTATCTGCTTAATTGTTTACTGGGTGGTGCGGTGGGCAGCCTCGTTTCTGCTGCCGTTATATCTGGCTGCCAAAAGGGTGCAGCAAAAAAACACCCAAAGCATGGAAAAACCCGCTCAAAACAACATGCAAACCCTGCAATACAAAGGCGGAGATTACATAGAATACGAGGAAGTGGAGTAGTTTTTACAACAAGTAGTACACCGGCAGCAACCCCAAAATTCCTCCCCGCATTAACTCTCCCAAAAAGCGCTGCCTTCCAAAATTACCCCAAACAACACCTGCTGCTTTTTAGAGCGCCTGCAGCAGGCCCGGCTGCGCCCTGCCCTGTGCAAAACCAAAGAAACAATGGCAGTTTGTTTAAAATACGTGGTTTTGAACTATAATAGCCAACCTTGTATTATCTTTGCAGAACCGCACACCTTGCACCCACTTTTACACCAGCCGCATAACCATATTCAGGCACAACTAAACATATTGCCATGGCCAACATAGTTGATAAAAATTTTGACCACTACATAACCATTATTGACGACATTTTTAACGACCTGCAAGTGCTGACCGTTAACCTCAACAATAAAAAAATGTCGGCAACGGTAAGCGATATAAGGGCACGCCTGCACGAGCCTTTTCTGTTTGTAATAGTGGGCGAGGTAAAAGTAGGAAAAAGCAGTTTTGTAAATGCCCTGCTGCAAACCGAAAAAGAAGTATGCCGCGTAGCACCCGACCCCTGCACCGATACCATACAACAAATTGTATATGGACCCGAAGAGCAAACCATTTACATTAACGACCACCTGACCAAAATAACCCTGCCCATAGATATTTTACAGAAAATTGCCATAGTAGATACACCCGGAACCAATACCGTAGTTACCCACCATACCGAAATTACCGAAAAATTTATACCCGTAAGCGATTTAATTGTCTTTGTATTTGAGGCAAAAAACCCCTACCGGCACTCGGCCTGGCAATTTTTAGATTATATTAGCAACGAGTGGCGCAAAAAGGTAATTTTTGTTCTGCAACAAGCCGACCTTATGGAACCCGATGATTTGGAAATAAACCGCAAGGGGGTAATTCAATATGCCAATAAATACGGCATTACCAACCCGCATGTTTTTTGCGTATCGGCAAAAAGAGAGCAAAACGGCCTGCCCAACAGCGGTTTCAATGAAGTAAGAGCGTATATTCTTTCTACCATTACCGGCAAAAACAACCTGCGCCTTAAAATACAAAGTCTGCTAAGTACCTCTAAAAATGTAATGAACAACATGGAAGAGGGCATTAACACCACCCGGCAGCAATTGGAAGCCGATAATGAATTTAGAAATAAGGTAAATTTACTTTTAGACAACGCCGAGGTGAAAACCGATAACCAGGTAGGCAACCTTATAGACCTGCTCATGAAAGAGTATGACAAGGTTACCGGCGACATACAGCGAGAATTTGAAGAAGGTTTGAGCATTTTTACCCTGCTCCGGAAATCTTTCCTGTCTATTTTTAATGAAAAAGAAAGCCTTAAAGAGTGGATTAAAGAGTTGGTTAAAAAACTGGAGTACGCCCTTAAACCTGCCCTGGAGCGCCGTATGCGCGAAGGCGTACTGAATATTGCCGACAGTGTGCGCCAAATGGCCGAAATCATTGATGCCGAAATTCGAAAAAACAAGGCCGCCATAAAAAGCAACAACGAAGTGTTTACCGATATTGCCAACAAACGGCAGGATAAATTAGAAAAACTGCACGCCAATATTGAAGAAATTATTACCGATACCGAAGAATACGTAAGTAACGATATGTTTCAAAAAAGCGCGGCACTGGTGCCCAACCTGGCCACCGGTGGCAGTATTGCAGTAATTGGTGTTATTTTAATGACCGTTACCCACGGCGCCGTGTTTGATGTTACCGGGGGCATACTTTCGGCAGTGGGGCTGCTGGGAGCCGGTGTGGTAACCCTAACCCAGCGAAGTAAAATTATAAACGAGTTTTCGGCCGAAATTCATAAGGGCAGAGTAAAACTGCAGGAACAGGTAAAAGACAAACTCGATACCTATGTTAATGAAATAAGAACCAAAATTGACAACAATTTTTTGGAGTTTGATGCTTTTGTAAATAGCCAGCAAAGCAAATTTACCGAATTGCAAGACCAGTACACCACTATTAAGGGCAAGTTTTTTAAGGTGCAAAAAGAACTCGACCTTAACCCCTAAAACAACCGGGGGCAATTGCCTACTCTTCCGTTACTTTCATTTTTACCGATTTTACGGTAGTGTTGCTAACTTCGGTAATGGTAAAGGCATAGTCGTCAATATAAATTACCTCTCCGGCATCGGGTATGTCTTCGTGCCGGGTTATAATATAGCCCGAAAGGGTTTCGTAATCACCTTCGGGTAAATTTAACTGGTATTTTTCGTTCAGGTAGTCAATTTCAAGTCTTGCCGAAAACTCATACTCTCCGGTTTCGGGGTTATATTTTTCTACAAATTCGTCGTCGTCATACTCGTCTTGTATTTCGCCAAAAATTTCTTCCATAATATCTTCCAGCGTAACAATGCCTGCCGTTCCGCCAAACTCATCTTTTACCCAGGCAATGCTTTTGTTTTCTTTAATAAACACATTCAGCAGGTCGGTTGCCGGCATTGCTTCGGGTACGGTAATAATTGGCCAAATTTTGCGGGTATTTTTCAGTATATCCTGATGGTGAATGTAGCCGGCTACTTCGTCAATACTGTTTTTGTAAACAATGAGTTTAGAGTGTTTGGTTTCAATAAAGGTTTGAATAATATCTTCCATGCTGTCGTCCTGGTCAATGGCGGCTATCTCAAGGCGCGGCACCATACACTCGCGCACTTTTACCTTTGGTAATTCCAAAGCCCGTTCAAAAAGCATGGCATCTACTTTTTTTCTTTCATCGGGGTTTTGGTCGCTCATGCGCACATAATGTTGCAGGTCTATGCGGCTAAGGGTTGGCTGGGGTACTTTGTGGTAGTCAATGCCAAAGAAAACCTTCAGCAGGTTATCAGAAACCCAAACGGTAAACCTAACAAACGGAAACAAAAGCAGGTAAATGGCCATAAAGGGCAGCGCCAATACATTGAGTATGCCGTTGGGGTTAATGCGAAACAGGTTTTTGGGAGCAAATTCGCCCACTATTAAAATAACAACGGTAGAAACCAGAGTGGTAACTAAAATTTGGAGCGCTTCCGATGTGCCAATGATTTGGGCCAGCGGTTCGTTAAGAAGCCGGTCGAATTGTGTGCCGTAAATAACCAGCATAACCGTGTTGCCAATAAGCGTAGTACCTAAAAACTGGGTGGGGTTGCCAAAAAAAACCGATAGCGCCCTGGCGGTAACGCCGCCTTTTTGCTTCTGAATTTCGAGTTGTATTTTGTTGGCGGTTACAAACGCAAGTTCAATGCCCGAAAAAAGAGCAGACCCTAAAATGGCCAGTAGTAAAAGTGTAAAAGAGGTGGTTACCATGTAATTACAAAAACAGGGGGTTGGGGTGGTTTTACCGGCTTTTTATTAAACGCCGGTGCAAATTTATACAAAACCGGCAGCAAAAAAAAGTTATATGCAGGCTAAAGCCGCAAAACACACCGGTTTATTGCAAAAATACTACACCCCGCAAAACAAACCGTACCTTATTTATAAAGGAAAGCACAGTTTGCCGGCGGGGTGCGGTAAATAAAAAAACGGTATATGGAGGGGCAATGTTACTTTTTGTCATCCACTTTGGTGGCGTTGCCCCTTACGTTTTTCATGCGTTCTTTAGTTTGTTCGGGAGTTTGGTTGGTAATGGTTTTAGTTTCGGTTTTAACCGCAGCATTACCGCGCACGTCCTGCATTTTTTCTTCGGTAGTTTTGGGTTTGGGGGCAGGTGCGGGCGCCGGTTTGGGTGCCGGGGCAGGTTTGGGTTTGGGTTTGGTGTTGGCAGATGGTTTTGCAGCGCCGGCTTTGGCATTGGCAGCAGCCAATACAATAGAGTCGGCCTTTGCGGCAATGGCGCTTTCTACCTGGGCATTACAGGCGCTGCTAAGGTCGGCGCGCAAGGTGGTAAGCCCTTCGTTTACCATTTTGTCAATTTCCTGCTGTTGTTGTGCTTTCATTTCTTCCATTTTGGCGGCATTGTTGCAGGAAGTGGCAAAAGCAAGTGCCAATACGGCTACTATAAAGAACAAAATTTGCTTTTTCATTTTATGCGTTTAATTTTTTAAGTTTTAAAAATGCGGGTAAAAATAAATGGTGCCGGATTACTTTTTGGCTTCTTCGGTTTTTTGCGCTTCCAATTTTACTTTGGCAAGGGAATCGGCTTTGGCAGCCACTTCGGTTTGCATTCGTTGCTGGCAGGCGGCATTGGCAGAGTCTCTAATGGCAGCCGATTGTGCCTGCAAAATAGAGTCGGCTTTCATTTTCAATTGCGCAGGGTCTAAACTTACACCGGTGTCTTTACACGAGCCTAACAAGGCAACGGCAAAAAGAAGCACTACTGCTGTTTTAATTTTTTTCATGTTCAGAAAATTGGTTTTTTAAATGAGAAAAATGAAGTTTGGTTAATTTCTACGTCAAAAATAGGCAATTTTACACAGCCGGCTTTTGTAAAAGTAAAATTGTTGCTAAAGCTGGCTTGCTTTTTGATGAATACTGATGGCGTTCATTGCTTAAAGATGCTAAAAGGAGGGTAAATGGTGTCCCGAATAATTTTTTTCTAAAGAAAAACAAGGCAAAGTATAGCAAAAATAGTGACAGAAAAATAATTTTGCAGTCTAACTCTTAACAAATATACCCTTTTTTCTTAGCTTTGCAACTGAATTTGGGGTCTGCTAAAGAAACTTTGCAAAATTTGTCGTAAAAAAACGGCGAATTTGTTTGTTTATTAGGGAGGGCAACATATATTTGCGTGTTATCTCGTTTTTTGTGTTTATCTTGCGCCCCAAATCAAAGACAAGTTCACTTGAATCAGAAAATCATAAATATAACGGATTAAAACTACACCTTATGATGTTAGGTAAGAAACACTGGCTTCTTGCTTTCTTCCTTGTGATGGCAACCTCGTTTGCCCTGTTCGCTCAGGAAGAAGGTGAAACAAAAACCGAAGAAGAAGAAAATGCCACCGATGACGGTTACCCGTATCCGGCTTTTCGAAGTGAAGAGTACAAAGACTTTGTTCCTAAAAAACGACAAGACCAACAGGACAAGTTTTTGGACAGAAAGTACAACTACCCCGCCCGCCCGCGCGACAAATGGGAAATTGGCCTGGATGCCGGCTTACTCATGGTAAGCGGCGATATTCATACCGGTTTTACCGATTGGAAAGCAGGCGACAAGTTTCATACGAAACTTGGTTTCGGAGGGCACATCCGCCGTTCATTCGGTTATGTTTTCTCACTGCGAGGTAACTTTATGATGGGTTCTACCTGGGGCAGAAACTGGCAGGCCGCCCAAGGCTGGTCTTTCAGTTCTATTGACCCCACCTACCATCCCAATGGCGCCTTAGCCGGCAATGAAGACCTCTATGGTGAGTTCAACGACGACCCCACCCCCAACTACATTGACCCCAACACCAACACCGGGCGCAATGTATTCTACAACTACAAAACCAATATTCGCGAGTTGAGCATTTCGGGTGTATTTAACATTCACAACATCCGCTTCCACAAACGCGAAACCAAAGTTAGCCTTTACGGGCTTGCCGGTATTGGCGGCGTAGCTTACCGCACCTTTATGGACCAGTTAGACGCAAATGGCAATACTTATGCCGAACGTTACGACGCTATTGTTAACTCCGATATTTATACCGGACGTTACAGGGATATGCGCAAAGACGTACTTGCCGAACTGGATAACGTAGTTGACGGCGAGTTTGAATCGCAGGCAGAACGTCATTTCGACGATTATGTTCCCAAATTCCTTGGCGATAACTACTCCTACAAACCCACCGCTCATGCCGGTGCAGGTTTGGCATTTAAATTGGGCCGCACCGTTAACCTGTCTCTCGAAAGCCGCGTTACCTACACCAACGACGACTTGCTCGATGGCCAACGCTGGCAGGAATGGGGCGCTTTAACCCGCGACTATGACACCTACGTATTTACCGGTTTAGGACTTAACTTCAACATTGGCGGTAAAAACTCGGTTGAGCCGCTGTGGTGGATGAACCCCTTAGACTATACCTACGAAGAATTGGCAGAACCCCCCTGCTGCGAAGATTTAAAACTACCCGATTTGAACGACGACGACAAAGACGGCGTACCCAATGCATGGGATGAAGAACCCGATTCTCGCGAAAACTGCCCCGTTGATACCCGTGGACGTATGCTTGACAGCGACCGCGACGGTGTATTGGATTGCGACGACCGCGAACCCCACACCCGTTACGATGCTATTGACCGCGTTGACCAATACGGCGTAGCTCCCAAAGACAAAATTAAATGCGATGACATTGACGGCTTCTGCGACTGTGTTAAAAAATGCGCCCCGCCGCCAATCGTAAAAGCTGACCCCTGCGCTAACCCGCTGTTGCCCAGCATCCTGTTCGATTTGAATAAATACTCCATCAAACCCGAATTTGATGCGCAACTGGCAGAGGTAGCCCGCTTCCTGCGCGATTGCCCCAATACCACCCTCTGTGTTATCGGGCATACCGATGTAAGGTCTTCTAACCCCTACAACGATGTATTGTCTTACAAACGCGCCAAAGAAGTAATTGAAAAATTGGTTAAAGACTATGGCATTGCCCGCACCCGTTTGGTGCTGCAATACCGCGGCGAAGTTGAACCGGTAGTTGCCGGACTGTCAGATTCGCCCGTTCGCAAAGCCATTGATGCCGACCATGCACTGAACCGCCGTGTTGAGTTCCGCGTATGTCCGCCCCAGGCAGATATGCCCAAACCCAACGGGCCCGCAGATGCAGGCAGCCGCAAACCAAAACCGTAAACCGGCATCCTGCTTCCCAGGATTGCTTTTATAACCAAAGCCCCCGGCGCTCTTGCAACCGGGGGCTTTTCCTTTTTCTATGTTTGTAACTACTATCAGCCATTTCGGGTTTTTAAATAGCTAATTATCCGTTGAACCACTTTAAAATGTATGCTGTTTGCAAAATCTGGAGTAAATTTGCCGGTCTGCACCCGTTTTATGCCACAACAACATGTTGGTAAACTATCGGGGCTACAACTGCTTTAGCATTCAAACCCTGTCAATACTCCTGCTCCTGTCTATAATTTTTAGCACCCTATACACCTTACTGTTTCGCGCTTTATTATTTAATATAACTGCCAATGGAAAATTTACTGGAAAAAATACAACAAACCACACTGCATATACAGGCAAGAGCACCCTTTGCCCCGCAAGTGGGTATTATTTTAGGAACCGGCTTGGGTAATCTGGTGGGAGAAATTGATATTATTACCGAAATGCCCTACCATACCATACCCCACTTTCCGCTCTCTACCGTTGAAAGCCATAGCGGAAAACTCATTTTCGGGTATTTATCGGGTAAGCCCGTAGTGGCCATGCAGGGGCGCTTTCATTACTACGAAGGGTACTCCATGCAACAGGTTACCTTTCCGGTAAGGGTAATGAAACAATTGGGTATAACCACCCTCTTTATATCAAACGCAGCAGGCGGCATGGGCAACCACATGAACAAAGGCGATTTAATGATATTGAACGACCACATAAACCTGCACCCCGATAACCCCCTGCGCGGTAAAAATTATGAGGAACTGGGCCCGCGTTTTCCGGATATGAGCAACGTGTATGACCAAGCCCTTATTGAAAAAGGACTGGAAATTGCCCGAAAGCACCACATAAGATGTCATGCCGGCATATATGCCAGCGTGACCGGACCCAACTTAGAAACCAAAGCCGAATATGCCTATTTGCATCATATTGGCGCCAATGCAGTAGGCATGTCAACCGTGCCCGAAGTGTTGGTAGCCGCTCACGGCAACCTGCCCGTATTTGCCATATCGGTTATTACCGATATTGGATACCCGCCCGAAAGAATTGAATACGTTACCGTTGAAGACGTAATTGCTGTTGCTAAAGCCGCCGAACCTAAAATGACCATTATTATAAAAGAACTTATTGGGCAGTTGTAACCCCCTGTTTTATATCTGTAAAACTAATTACAACCCTTATTTTACCGGTAAACAAACCGTAAACACCTAACCGCCGTCAAAACGCCGACACTATATACATGCTTACAACCAACCCCAAAATTAACTTTACTCATGAGGGCACAGCAATGGCAGTAACCCCTGACTATATTAATGCTCAAATTGCCAAAATGAAAACCTATACCCTGCTTTTGCTGAAAAGCGGCCCTAATCGGGGCAATTATACCAATGATGAACTAAACAATCTGCAAGCCGGCCACCTGAAACACATTTTTGAAATGAAACTTTCGGGCAAACTATCTATTGTAGGGCCTTTGCTCAGCAATGGCAATTTAAGAGGTATTGGCATTTTTAATGCCTCTGAAGAGGAAGTAACACAACTCATGGCAGAAGACCCCTCGGTAAAAGCAGGACTTTTAACCGTGGAAACACATCCATGGCTTGGATTACCCGGCGATGCTTTACCTGAATGAGCCGTGCCAGCCAACCTTATTTTTCCAAATCCATCTTTCCCTGCTGCCTTATGAAATCATTTATACGCCTTGCCTTCCTGTGTTTTGGAGCTATTTGTTGCTGCATGGCAACGGCACAACCCCTTTACCCGGTGGCAAACCTGCTTTTTAACTGGCGCGATACCACTTTGGTACCCTCTGCTTACTACAACAATACCTACAACGATGTTTGGGGTTTTGTGCAAAACGGACGAGAGTATGCTGCAATAGGAAGCACCGCCGGCACCCATATTTTTGATGTTACAGACCCGGTAAATGCCTATCAGGCCGATTTTGTGCCGGGCGCTTTTACCGGCCCCTATGTGGTACACCGAGATTATGATTCCTACAACGGCTATTTATATATGGTATGCGACGAAGGAAGCAGCACCCTGCAAATTGCCGACCTCCGCTATCTTCCCGACTCGGTGCATGTGGTCTATGATTCCAATGTGCTGTTTATGCGCTCGCATAATGTGTTTATCGATACCGCAACCGCCAAAATGTATGCCTGTATTACCAAACATACCGATGAAACCCTGCACGGATTGGAAGTTTTTGACCTGCAAGACCCCACCTCCCCACAGTTTCTGGCAGATTTCAACCTTCGGGCACATGATGTATATGTGCAAAACGACACCGTTTATTTGAGTGGTGAAAGTAATGGCTTTTTCATTGTTGACTTTACCAACGTTAACTCCCCTCAGATTATAGGCTCGCTCACCGATTATGCCGCTTATGGGCAGGGCTACAACCACTCGGGCTGGATAACACAGGATAACAACTTCTACGTATTTGCCGATGAAAACCACGGCTACCCTATGAAAATGGTGCGCATTGAGGATTTATCGGATATAGAGGTGGTTGCTACCATTTCTTCGGAAATTGACCCCAATTCTATTCCGCATAACCAGATTATCAGAGGCAACTACCTCTATGTTTCTTATTACCACGACGGATTGCAGGTGTTTGATGTATCGGACCCTTATAATCCGTTTAAAGTTTGCCAATACAAAACGTATTTGCCCAATGACCATGATTCGTACCGTGGCGCCTGGGGCGTTTATCCGTTCCTGCCATCGGGGCATATTTTGGTTTCCGATATGCAGTACGGGCTTTTTGTGTTAGATGTGGGGTTGCAACCCCAATATCCGTCAGGTATAGCAAATGAAGAGGTGAACCCGATGCAATGGTCTGTTTTCCCTTCGCTTTTTACCGGCAACCAACTGTATATTACCGCCCGTAGCGCCACTCCCCTGCCCTTTACCGCGCAGGTTTACAACAACGCCGGGCAATTGCTCGTTCATCAATCGTTCAGCCGGCCGGCAACTCAGGCGCAGCAACTTACACTGCCGCCAAACCTGCCTGCAGGCTGCTTTATAGTAAAAATTGCTTCGGCAAATGGCGTATTTACCACTAAGGTTGTTAAAATGTAAGAGGCATACCTTGAGTTTGCGGCACTTCTGGTGCTGTTTTTGCTGCCTGCTGTTTTTGCAGGGCGCCCCGGCGCTGTATGCCCAAATATTGCAACGAGACAGCATTATGGCCGACTCGCGTTATCGGGATATTTATTTTACCTCCGACAGGTATGCGTTAAGCCCCTTTCAGCATCCCGATACCGGTTTGTTCTGGTTTCCGTTCTACAGCCCCATACAACAACCGGGCGCCGGTGGCCGGCAAATTGGCAACAATGGGCAGGCAGCCTTTAGCCAACTGTTTACCTACAACAAGCAAATAGGGTTTCATAGCGGTTTCAGGCAGTTTGACCAATACGCCCTTACGCGCGACTCGGTGCTGTATTATGCAGGAAAATATCCGTATGCCCAATTAAAATACACCATTGGCGGGCAGGAAGAGCAAAGCGCCCGTATTGCCTTTGCGCAGGCAATAACCCCAAACCTGCGCTACTTTTTTAACTACCGAATGTTAAACAGCCCCGGTGCCTTTAGAAGACAACGCGCCAACCACCAAAACTTAAGCGCCTCGGTATGGTACAAAACCGCCAACAGCCGCTATAATGCACTGGCCTATTTCTTAAACAATGCCGCTACCGTGCAGCAAAACGGCGGCGTTTTGGCAGAACAACTGCGGCTGGGCGATACCATAAACGTAATTTTAGACGAACTGCTGCTGCCCCGTTCAAACGTGGTGCCGGTACAATTGGCAAATGCCGAAAACCGGCAACGCAGCAATGAAATGTTGCTACAACAAACATACGACTGGGGAACCTATTTTACCCAACAGGTTAATGATACGCTGCAAGTTAAAACCCTGTTTCCGGTGTTTAGAATTGGACATGCGTTTAGCACAGGGAAAGAAAAAAACGTGTATAAAGACAGTCAGCCCCCTGTATCGGGTTTTTACCCCGATTTTTTCATCAGCCGAAGCAAAACGGCCGACTCGCTCAGCACACAACAATTTACCAACGAGTTTTTCGTGAGTTGGTTTGGTAAAAAAACAGCCCCCGACAGCGCCGCTTACCTGCGTACAACCACTATGAGAGCCGGGTTTACCCACCAACTTATTCGGGTTAACCGCTTTATTACCCAAGATACCATTCCAATACAAACCATAACGTTGGGCAACAACAATACCTATACCACCAACCGCGATACCATTTACCGTGTTATAGAGCATAAAGACCCGCTCAACAGCGGAACCCTTACTTTTTTGTTTCAAAGCAACCCGCACAACCGTTTTTTGCAGTACAACGCACAGGCAAAATACGCCTTGTTTGGATTTAACCTGGCCGATTTTTGGGTAAACACCAATGTGAGGCTGCAAATTTCGCCCAAAGTTGGCGGCATAAAGGGAAGGCTCATTGCCAGCCGCCTGACGCCCGATTACATCAACGAGTTTTATTTTTCCAACCATTTCAGGTGGCAAAACAACTTTAACAAAATAAATGCCCTGCAACTGTGGGCAACGTACTTTAACACAGCCTTAAACCTCGAAACAGGATATGCCAACCACACTTTTACCAACTACATAGTGTGGAACGAAGCCGCACAACCACAGCAATTGCCCGATGCCATTAACATCAGCCAGTTTTACCTGCAACACCATGCCGCATGGAAAGGCCTGCACCTGCACACCTGGGCAGCCCTGCAGTTTTCAGGTACAGATAAGGTGCAGTTGCCCCTGCTTAATTACCAAAACCTGTTTTACTGGCGAAAAAATCTGTTCCGGAATGCGCTTACGGCAGAATTGGGCTTTTTGTTTTACCTCAACACCGCCTATTTTGCCAATGCCTATGCGCCCGCCACCGGACAATTTTACCTCCAAAACACCGAAAAAATTGACTGGTACCCGGTGGCCGATGTGTATGGCGTTTTTAAAGTAAAACGAGTGCGACTGTTTGTAAAAATGGAGCATGTAAACCAAGGGTTACTAAAACGCAAAAGCTATTTTACCGCACCCCATTACCCGGGCATCGACCGCGTTTTCAGGTTCGGGGCATCATGGATGTTTTATGATTGATGCGGCTACGTTTTGCCATTTATACACAACCCGAACATTAGTCGTAAATTATTGACAAAACCTTTGTTTCCCCTGTCATCACCCTGCAAAATTGCGCCCGAAATGCACAATAGCCACTATAATTACGGCAATAAGCAGCACCCGTATCCATTGGTTGGCAGTGGGCATATTAACGGCAAAGGTAGCTGCCAGCCAGGCTCCAACAGCTTGTCCGGCGGTGAGCAGCAGCCCAAGAAACCAGTTTACCTGCCCGTTTATGATAAAAATGAACAAGGCCGGCAGGGTAAAAGCAAATACCAACAGGCTTTTAATACTGTTGGCCTGGTTAAGGCTGTAACCTGCCCCTAAAACCAGCGCCGCCAAAATAAGAATACCTACACCTGCCTGTATAAAACCGCCATACAACCCAACTGCAAACATAAGCATTACGGTTTTTGTGCTGCGCAGGCGTTTGGGGTGTGGTGTTTCTGCTGCCAGCCAGCGCTCGGGGTCTTTAATTACCAAATATAACAATACAACCATGAGGCTTGCCAGGCAGAGGTTGAGGTATTTTTCGTTTAACTCAACTGCCAACTGTGCGCCGGCTATGGAGCCGGCTACGGCCGGCGTTATTAGCCACCATAGTTCTGCGCCGCCTGTATGCACTCCTTTTTTTCTGAACGTAAGATACCCCGTAAGGCTTTGTGCCGCTACGCCCACGCGGTTGGTTCCGTTGGCCATGCCTGCGGGCAAACCCAGCAAGGCCAGCATAGGCAAGGTTATGGCAGAGCCGTTGCCGGCCAAGGTATTAATAACACCGGCCGCCAACCCGGCCAGCGCACCCAACAGGTAAACATACCACGGAATGGAATCCATAAAAAGCAATGGTTTTTCGGGTTAAAAATGGTTTTCGGGTTCAAAACCGGCAGTTGCCTGCTGCGCCATACTGTTTCCGGCAATCCGGCCACAAGTCCACGCTGCCTGAAAATTAAATCCGCCGGTAATGGCATCAATATCTAAGGTTTCGCCGGCAAAATACAGGCGCGGAAACAATTTGCTTTCCATGGTTTTAAAATTTACCTCGCTCAGGCGCACCCCACCGCAGGTTACAAACTCTTCTTTAAACGTACTTTTACCGCTTACGGGCAGTACGGTTTGCGTAAGTTGGCTCACCAGTTGTTGCAATTGCTTTTTCGATACATCGGCCCAACGCAGGTTTTCGGGTATGCCGCTTTGGGAGGCAAGGCGTTTCCAGAGGCGCAGCGGCAGGTTAAACAAGGCATGAGCCTGTAGTGCCCGCGCGGCATATTGGCTTTTATATTGTGCCAGTAATTGCGCCACACTTTGGGCAGGCAGGTGGTTTATCCAGTTTATTTCCACGTTAAACCGGTAGTTCAGGTTATGCAGTTCTCTTGCACCCCAGGCAGATAACCGCAGCACCGCCGGACCGCTAAGCCCCCAATGGGTAATGAGCAAGTTGCCCGCAGCCTGTAGTTTGGTTTGCGGAACTTTAACCGCAACCTGTGGTATGGTAATGCCTGCCAGCTCATGCAGCAACGGGTGCGCAATATTGAAAGTAAACAACGATGGAACCGGCGTTTCTATAGTATGGCCTAAACCCGATAAAAGCTGCCACATTTGCGTACTGCTGCCCGATGCCACCAACACACAGTATGCGGCAATGGTTTGGTTATTGCCGGTTTGCAGCAGCCAATCGGCATTTTGTGTTTGGGGCGGGGTAATGCCTGTAATACCAAGATTGGGGTAAATGGTAACGCCATATTTTGGGGCGGCATTGGTCAGGCAATCAACTATTGTCTGCGAGTTGTCGGTAACCGGAAACATCCGCCCATCGGGTTCAGTTTTGAGAGCAACCCCCTGTGCCTTAAACCAATCAATGGTGTGCTTCGGGTTAAAACGATGAAAAGGCGCTATAAGTTCGTGAGCGCCCCGGGGGTAATTTTTTACCAGTTCGTCCACATCAAAACAGGCATGGGTAACATTGCAACGCCCCCCGCCCGAAACCCTTACCTTGGCAAGTATATGGCGGCTTTTTTCCAGTATGAGTACCGGCCGGCGCTGTTGCAACTGTGCGCAGGTAATAGCGGCAAAAAAACCGGCCGCACCGCCCCCAATTACCACTACCGGTGTTGCTGATGCCATATATTGTAACAATTTAACGCCGGTGCGAAACTAACAAAACTTTTTGGCGCTGCCAAACCACATAACTTTCTTCTCTTTTTGAAAGTAAAAACAAGTAAAACCCGTACCTTTAAAGGCCATACTGCTTAGCCGCCGCAACAGGCGGAATTTCATTTACCAAAACCTGTTTTATGTCGGTATTATTTGATATACTTGGAACTGCCGGAAAAGCGGGACTGTATAACCTTAGCCGCCGTAGTTTACCTCAAACCGCCGGCACCACCAAACTGCAAGGGCTGAAAGATGAGGTAGAAATTATTCGCGACCATTGGGGCATTCCGCACATATATGCAAAAAATCTTCCCGATTTATTGTTTGCCCAAGGGTTTTCCCACGCACAGGAGCGCTTCTGGCAAATGGAACTGAACCGGCGGGCTGCCACCGGCACACTGAGCGAAGTATTTGGCGATATAGCGCTTAACACCGATATTGCCAGCCGCACTTTTGGCTTTGCCCGGTTGGGTAAAGAAGATATAGAGGTTTTGCCGGCAACCTTGCGCAACCTGCTGCAGGCGTATGTAAATGGCATAAACTGTTTTTTAACCCACCACAAAAACCGCGTTTCGGTAGAGTTTAGCCTGCTGCGCTTTGCACCTAAACCCTGGACACTGGAAGATACCATGGCATTTGCAAGGCTTATGAACTGGCAACTGTCGCACGCATGGCAAGGAGAGTTAATTCGGGCAAATTTTGCCGATTTGGTTGGCGCCGAACTTGCCGCCGAACTCGATATTCAGTATCCGGCCGGCAACCCCTCTATCTTACAGAAAAGCATAGAGGTGAACAATCCTGTGCTAAGCGGTGCAAACAGTCCGTTTCTGAAACAGAACAATGGCAGCAACTCATGGGCAATATCGGGCAACCTTACCGAAAGCGGCCAACCGCTGCTTGCCAACGATCCGCACCTGCATTTGGGCACGCCGGCCATCTGGTACGAAAACCATTTGCATTGCCCCCAGCTGCACTGCACCGGTGTAACCATTGCCGGTATGCCGCTGGTGCTTATTGGCCATAACGAAAACTTAGCCTGGGGCATTACCCTGGCTTATACCGATGGGGAAGACCTGTTTGTTGAAAAATTTACCGATTTTGAACAAGGGCTGTATCAATACAAAAATACCGTTGAACGGGCACAAATTATAACAGAGTCCATTGCTGTAAAAGGCCGCAAAGAACCGCATATTGCACAGGTTTGCATTACCCGTCACGGGCCGGTGGTTTCTGATGTGGTGGGTTACCCACAACACCGGCTGGCGTTGCAATCTGTTGCATTGCAACCGCGCTTGTCCTATTTCAGGGGGTGGTGGCAGCTAAATATGGCAAAAGATTACACCGATTTTGTACATGCGGTAAGTTTTTTATCGGCGCCGCAATTAAACATTGTTTTTGCCGATACTGCGGGCAATATTGGCTATTGGCTCACCGGAAAAGCCCCTGTGAGGCAAGCCGGCAATGGCAAATTGCCCGTGCCCGGCTGGACGGGTGAATATGAATGGACCGGTTTTGTGCCTTTTACCGAAATGCCGCACGCCCTCAACCCACAAAAAGGCTACGTTATTACCGCCAACAACCGCATTATTCCCGATGATTACCCCTATTTTTTGGGCGATGTGTGGATGAACGGCTACCGCGCAAACCGGCTGGAACAGTTAATAACCCAACACACCAACATTAGCCCCAATGATTGCCGCCATATGCAAACCGATGTTTTTTGCATACCGGGTAAAATAATGGCAGGCATGTTTAAAGAACTCTTGCCGCAAGCCGCCCAACTGCCGCCCCGCTATTGGCGCAGTTGGTACCTGCTTGCCGATTGGGACGGTTACCTTACCCCACACACAATTGGCGGAACTATTTATGAACTGGTGCGAAAGTTTGCCGTACAAAACCTGCTCGAAAATGCCATTAGCGCCGAGTGGCTGCTGCGCTTTACCGGTAAAGGAATTGACCCCGTGCTCAAAAATTTCAGCGAGCAAATGGGACATGATATAACGGCTTTGCTGCGCATACTAAACAACCCCGATAGCCTTTGGCTAAAAAAATACGACGGCAGAAATGCCCTGCTCCAAAAAAGCCTGATGATGGCCACCAACTGGCTTACCGACCACTTAGGCAGCAACCCCGAAAAATGGGAGTGGGGCAAATTGCATACCATGATTGCTCCGCACGCACTTGGGGTAAAAAAACCGTTTGACAAAGTGTTTAACATTGGACCCATACCTATGGGTGGCGATGGCGATACCCCGCTACAGGCCGGCACACCCGAAAACGAAATTCCCAATACCCATGTGGTAAGTGCCTCGTACAGGCAGGTAATAGACCTTGGCAACCTGTCGCATTCTATGGCAGTGTTGCCAACCGGACAATCGGGGCATTTGGGCAGCCCGCACTATAAAGACCAAAACCACCTTTGGCTTACAGGCCAACTGCGCCCCATGTTGTGGAACCGCGAGCAGGTGGTGGCTTACAGTAACCAAAAACTGATTTTAGAACCTATGCAGGCGGTGTAAAATAGCAGTACTGCGGGCACAAGGCTAAATGCAAAACCTGTATTGCAAGGAAAGGTAAAGATAAAACAGACCCGTGTAACCGGTATAAAAAGACAAAAGCCCGTTCTATATTAAACAGGCTTTTGCATTAAAAAAGGCAGGCAAGTTAAAATGGCAGGTCGTCGCCGCTATCAACTGCCGGCGGCGTTGTTTGGTTAGAGGCAGAACTTCCGCCACTTTTGGAATAATCATCGCCGCCGCTATGGGAAGACTCTGTGCCTTTTGAACCCAACATTTGAAAACTATTGGCTTCAATTTCGGTAATATACCTTTTGTTGCCTTCTTTGTCTTCCCACGAGCGGGTTTTAATTTTACCCTCTACAAATACCATTTTACCTTTTTGCAGGTATTTTTCGGCTATTTCGGCCAATTTGCCCCAACAAACTATGTTGTGCCATTCGGTATTTTCTACACTCTGTCCATCGCGGTTGGTATAACGTTCTGAGGTAGCCAATGAGAAAGACGCTTTTTTAGAACCGCTTTCAAAGTTCTGGATTTCGGGGTCTTTGCCCAGATTGCCAACTAATAAAACTTTGTTTAAACTCATATGGGGTTGTTTTTATGGTGAAATTAAAAATAATAAGAGCGCACAAAAATAATACATTAAATACATTGTTGCATTATTTTGGAAAAATATTTTGTTTTTCTTCAGGTTTTTTTACAAAAAACTTACACGCTTGTTTTTACGCCTAACACACCATTACAAAACTGTTGGGGTCAAAAAAGCAGTATGTTTTTTTGTTTGAGCGGAGTATGCACTCAAGGGATTTTACAGAGCAGGAGTGTGTAAAAAACAATTTGCCGTTGCAAATAGTTGCCCAAATTTACCCTTTTTGGAGGCAAACTGCCATGGTTAAAATGTTGCAACTACCCGCGGGGCAAAGAGGTGTGAGGGCATCCGTTTTTACTTATTTTGCGGTTTTATGTTTTGGGAGTACATTTTTTTGTGTAATTTTGCCCTCTGTATCTGTAACAATCATCCAATTACTGCGTCTAATCAATAAAATTTGATTTATTATGATAGAAGATGCCAATCTCGAAATTGAAGTTTCCGAAGAACACATGGTGGCAGCCATAGAGCATTTGGTAAAAGAATTGCTGGCTGTGCGTGCCGGAAAGGCAAGTCCTGCTATGTTGCAAAATGTATTTGTTGACTACTACGGCGCGCATACGCCGGTGAGCCAGGTTGCCAATGTTACTTCACTTGATGCCCGCACCCTGTCTATTCAGCCTTGGGAGAAAAATATGGTGGGGCCTATTGAAAAAGCCATTTTTGCCGCTAATTTGGGTGTAACACCACAAAATGACGGGCAAATTATACGCATTTCCATTCCGCCCATGACACAGGAGCGGCGGTTGCAATTGGTAAAACAGATAAAAGACATGGGCGAACACACCCGCGTAAGTATTCGCAATGCGCGGCGCGATGCCATTCACAACATTAAGAAAATGGTTAAAGACGGGCTTTCTGAAGATTATGGTAAACACGCCGAGCATCAGGTGGAAGAGCTTACCAAAAAGTACATTGAAAAGACCGACAAAATTATTCACGCCAAAGAAGAGGAAATTATGACCATTTAACCCGTTACTTGTTTGTAGCACGGGTTTTGTATCAACAGGAAAACGGGGGTTGTAACAGCCCCCGTTTTCCTGTTAATGGCGGGTTACTGTTCCAGCAGGTTGTGGGCCAAGAGGTATTCGGCAATTTGAATGGCGTTGGTGGCAGCTCCTTTTCGCAGGTTGTCTGAAACAATCCACATATTAAGGGTGTTGGGTTGCGATTCGTCGCGGCGAATACGTCCAACAAAAACCTCGTCTTTGTTGGTTTGGTACAGGGGCATGGGGTAAATATGTTGGTCAATGTTGTCCATAACCACTACGCCGGGCATTTCGGCCATGAGTTGGCGCACGCGGTCGAGGCTGCCGAAATCATGCTCAAATTCTACGTTTACCGATTCGGAGTGGCCGCCAATTACGGGTACTCTTACGGCAGTAGCGGTCACCTGTATAGAGTAATCGTTCAAAATTTTCCGGGTTTCGTTTACCAGTTTCATTTCTTCCTTGGTATAGCCGTTATCGGTAAACACGTCGCACTGTGGCAGGCAGTTAAGGTCTATGTTGTAAGGGTACACCTTTTCGCCTTCAATGCCGCTTCTTTCGCTGCGCAACTGGGCAACGGCCTCTTTGCCTGTACCGGTTACGGCCTGGTAAGTAGATACCACAATGCGTTTAATTTTAAATGCATTGTGCAAGGGGCTTAACGCCATTACCATTTGAATGGTAGAACAGTTGGGGTTTGCAATAATTTTATCGGCCGGGGTAAGTATGCTGCCGTTAATTTCGGGCACTACCAGTTTAATGTTTTCGTGCATACGCCATGCCGAGGAATTGTCAATAACGGTAGTTCCCATTTCGGCAAACTGCGGCGCCCATTTTAGCGAAACGCCGGCACCGGCCGAAAACAAGGCAATATCGGGTTTGTTGTACAAACCCACTTCCATACTTACCACCGATACGGGTTTTCCGTTAAAATGAATGGTATTGCCTACCGATGACTCGGAAGCTACGGGTATAATTTGGGTAACCGGAAAATTGCGTTCCTGCAAAACGTTAAGCATAACCTTTCCAACCAAGCCGGTTGCTCCTACTACTGCTACTTTCATGTTTTTTAAGTATGTGCGGTTAAATTGTTTTAAAATAGATTGTTTTGCTTTTATTGACGAAAAAGGCGTGCAAAGGTAACGGAAAAACAGGGCTTACACAAATGAAGTTTGGTTATTTTGCCCAATGAAAACCGGCTGCAAAACCCGCTACTGCTCACCAATATAGGGATAGCGTACTTCGGAAAGAAACAACCCCTGCGGCGGCACCGATATGTTTATTTTCGGAAACTGGCTTTTTCGTCCGTCCATTACCGCTTTAAATTCCTGCAAGGATATTTTGTCTTTTCCCATAAACAGCAGGCAGCCCACAATACGGCGCACCATGCCGCGCAAAAACCGGTTGGCTGCCAAATGAAACCGCAGGGTCTGGTCGGTTTCGTTAAGGTGCATTTCTGCTTTATAGAGGTTGCACAGGGTGGTTTTAGAGCCTGCACCGGTTTTGCAAAACATTCTGAAATCGGTATATTGAGGCAGCAGTTCTATGGCTTGCTGCATTACCTCTATATTGAGCGGCCGCCACGGAAAAAAGAAACTGAATTCGGTTAAAAACGGGTTTTTATTAAAGTGTATGTAGTAATTGTAAGCACGGTAAGTTGCATCAAAACGGGCATGTGCATTGTCCGGTATTTGGGTTATAATGCGTTTTATGGCAATATCGGGCGGAAGGTAGCGGTTCAGGCGGTTCATTAAGTCTTCGGGCAGCGGAGTTTCTGCCTCAAAATGAAGGAAAAAGGTGCTTGCATGTACACCGGTATCGGTTCGGCCGCAGCCCACCACATTTACCGTTTGGCGCAGAAACAGACTAAGGGCTTCGTTTATTTTAGCCTGTACACTTATACCGGTAGGTTGTACCTGCCAGCCTATGTAGTTTTTGCCGTGGTAGGCAATTTCCATAAAGTAACGTTGAGGCATGTGCGGCAAGTTATCAGTTTAGTTCTACAATGCTTACACCGGCGCCGCCATACTGCGGTTCTTCATCGGAAACCGATTTTACGGCGCGGTAGTTTCTAAGCAAATCGCGTATGGCGCGGCGCAAAATGCCATCGCCAATGCCATGAATAATTTTTACCTCGCCCACACTTAGCATAAGGGCTTTATCGAGCAGGTCTTCAACCGCTTTAAGTGCTTCTTCGCGGCGCATACCGCGTATGTCAATGTTATTTTTAAACTCGCTTTTTACCTGCATGGTGTTGTACAGGTTTGCGTTGTAGCCGCTGCTTTCTTTTTTGGGTTCTGCACGCTCCACTACTTCAAGTTCTTTGGTGCTGATATGCGTTTTAATCTGGTCGAACTGTACAATGGCCATATTTTTGCGAAGTTCCAGCACTTTGCCTACTTCTTTGCTGCCTCTAACCTGCACCAGTGAGTCAATGGCAACAGGTTTACCCGATTTTTTGAAATAAATTACCTCTTTCAGTTCTTCAACTTCTTCGTTTAACCGGGCTTTATCTGCTTCAATTTCGGCTTTTATTTTTTTAATAACGTTTTTTTCTTCCTTGTTTTCGTTCCATTCGCGCACCATGTTTTCAAACTTGCGGTTGGCCTCTTCAAGGAATGCCTGCGCTTTTTGTTGTGCTTCGAGGAGCATTTTTTTCCGGTTTTGCTCCAGGGTTTCGTTTTTGGCGGTGTATTCGGCAAGCAGTTTGCGGTATTGTTCTTCTTTTTGTGCGGCAATGCGTTCGCGTTCTAATACGGCCTGTTTTTCGCGCTGCAGGTTGCTGAGCAGTTCGTCAAATTCTTTGTACTCTGCGTTTACCTTGCTTTTGGCATTTTGTATAAGGGCATCGTTCAGTCCGCTTTTTACGGCCAGTTCAAACGCAAAAGAGCTGCCGGGTTTGCCCACATCCAGTTTATAAAGAGGTTGCAGGTTGGCGTGGTCAAAGAGCATACAGCCGTTTATAATGCCGGGCGTATTGGTGGCATATACTTTAATGTTGGAGTAGTGGGTGGTAATAACGCCGTAGCAAAATTTTTTGTTGAGGTATTCCAGGATGGCTTCGGCAATGGCGCCGCCCAGTGCGGGGTCGGTTCCCGAGCCAAACTCGTCAATGAGCAGCAGGGTTTTGGCGTTGGCAAATTCGGTAAAATAACGCATGTTGCGCAGGCGCGAGCTGTAGGTGCTCAGGTCGTTTTCAATAGATTGCTCATCGCCAATATCTACAAAAATATTGCGGAAAACAGGCAGTATTGAGTGGTCGTCGGCCGGAATTAACATGCCGGTTTGCAGCATTACCTGCATTAACCCCACCGTTTTAAGCAATACCGATTTACCGCCGGCATTGGGCCCGCTTACCACCAATATGCGTTCTGCTATGGAAAGTGAAAAAGTCAGCGGAACGGTGTTTTTTTTAAGCGACTTGTTTTTGAGGTATAGCAAGGGGTGCCGGGCGTTAAAAATTTCCATGCTTTTATCGGCCGAAAGGCGGGGCATACTGGCGTTGGTATCTATGGCAAACAGGGCTTTTGCCCGCACAAAATCGAGCAAGCCCAATATTTGCCGATATTGTTTAAGGACAGGCAGGTGGGGGCGTGCCTGCTGGGTAAGCTGGCGCAAAATGCGAAATATTTCGCGCTTTTCGGCTTGTTGGAGTTCGGTAATTTCGTTGCTGAGGTACACAGTGGCTTCGGGTTCAATATAAGTGGTGCTGCCCGTTCCCGATTCGTCGTGTACAATGCCTTTTACCTTTCTTTTGTGTTCTGCTATTACGGACAATACCCTGCGTCCGTTTCTTATGCTTTCGGCGCTATCGGTAAGCCAGCCGTATTTTTTGTATTCGGCAATAATGGCATTGAATTTCCGCTCCAGTTCGGCAAACCGGGCGGTAATGTTGCGGCGTATTTGCAACAGTTCTTTTGAGGCATCGGTGCGCACTTTTCCATTGTCGTCCAATACCAGTTTAACCTCGTGCAGCAGTTCTTTGCTAAGGGTAAGCCGTTCAAGCATGGCAAACAAGTGGGGGTATTTTTGCCTGCGCTCATTTTGTTGGCCGGCAAAAAAGCGCACAATTTCCTCAACGGTTTTAAGCACCTGATACATGCGGAAAAACTGCTGCTCATTCAGTACCGAGTTTTCAACACCCAACAGCATAATTTCCTCTTTCAGGTCCAGGTAAGCGCTTGCCGGAAAACCTTGTTCCTCAAAGAGTTGCAGTTGTTTAAAATCATTGGTTTGCCTGAGTTGCTGCAATATTTCATCGGGGTTGGCGGTAAGGCTCATTGCGGCAACCAGTTCTTTGCCCATCGGGCTAATGCATTTAACGGTTAGCAGTTCCTGTATTTTGTCAAATTCCAGTTTGGCAAAAAGGTCTTTGGGGTACAGGTCGGTTTTGTATTTATCTTTGTCAGTGTATTTCATGGTTTTTTTGGGGGTACATGGCGCAATGCGGGTTAAACTGTACCGGCTAAAGAGCAACACAATTTTAGTTTTAATAGTTCAACGGCAGGCAGGTTTTTACCGTTACCTGTAGCAAACAAGGGGGCAGTTGTGGTTAATGCCGTGGAGGGTGTTTGTTGGCTTTTAATAGGTTATAATTTGACTATCCTGTAACAAATGTCCGTTCGGGAAATCGGTTGTATGAATAGCATCGAATTGTTTTCCGGTAAAAACTTTGCCAAAAGTGGCGGCAATTGCGTATCAACAATGAATTTTACCATTTTTAAGCGAGTATGGCAATAACATTTTTGGTATCGGCAATTTTGGAAGCATATAATAAACTAATAAACAGGCTTCTATGTCTTCTTTTTCTAAATACGGATAGCCGGCTAAAATTTCGTCAAAGGTCATTCCGCTTGCCAGGAGTTCTAACAACTGCACTACAGTAAAGCGCATGTTTCTCATGCAAGGTTTACCTTTGCATACGTTGGGGTTAATGGCTATTCTTGATAAAATATGATGCATAGCTGCCGTTTTAAATCTCGGTTAGCCAATAACAATGTTGCCTACAACAACAAAGATAAGTAAAAGATAGCAAAAAATCAAAGCCATTTACCGGCGGCTTGAAAAATTCCTTTATAAGACAAAACATCAAATCCTACCTGAAAGAAGTGCCAACCGATTTTTTTTGATTAATTCAAATTTATAAGTTAAACCCAAAAATTGGGTTCTCACTAAAACTTATACTTCGTAATAGAAACAGGTTTTGGTAAATGCAAACTGTTGCTTATAGCAGCACTGGCTTTTACATGGTTGTTACGGGCACTTAAAAAGGTGTGCTAAGGGCAAATTGCCAAAGAATAACAACAGAAACATGCTTTTTGCCGGTAAATAATGTTTAACTTTAGGCCAGATATACAACAGAATATAGATAGCCATAAGCAAAATGTATCAAAAAAATCTTTCACTGTAACGGATTTGGCAAGTTAAACCATAAAAGAGATTCTGCCGGCAATTGTACCGCAAATTACCAATCTATAAAAACAATGACCGTTTTATACAATATCATGAACATCATTACCTTTGCGGGGGTAGTACAGGGGTTGTTTTTCGGGCTGGTTTTGTTTAACCTTAAAACCAGATACAGAAAAGCAACCCGTTTTCTGGCGCTTTTTCTGTTTACTTTTTCTTTAACCATGGCGGGCGGAATTGCCTACAATACCGGCTGGATATTGCATGTGCCGCACCTTTCCATGCTTCATGTGCCTTTTGGTGCGGTAATAGGAGTTCCGTTATTGCTGTATATAAAAACCATTACCAACCCGGCATACAAGCCCGTTATTACCGACCGGCTTTTATTTTTACCCTTCGGCATTATTTTAATTTGGCTATTGCCTTATTATTTTTTACCCGCCGCCGGCAAAAAGGCCTTACTGCTTGACAGTTATCAAGGCCAGCCGGTTGCATGGAAAGCTATATTTGCCATCAGCGCTCTGGCAAATGTAGCAGTACTTGTTATGTCGTACCTGGTTATTTTACGCCATGAACGCATTATACAGGAGGTGTACTCTGATACTAAAAATAAAACGCTACTTTGGACACGGCAGTTTTTTTACAGTGCAGCCGTAATTTTGGGGTTATGTGTGCTCATGTCGTTGGTAAATATTACGTTAGCCGATGCCACTTCTAATATGTTGTTTACCTTGGTAATATATGTTTTCGGATACCGGGCGCTGCGGCAACCCGAAATTTTTTCGGGCATAAACCCCGAAGCTATACCGCAAACCGCCGAGTTAGCTATTGTACCGCAAAAAGACGGTTACGAAAAATCGGGGCTTTCGGAATCAAAAGCTGCCGAGTTGCGCCTGCAAATTGAGCATCTTATGAACGGCGAGCAACTTTACCTCAATCCCGAACTGAACATACAACAATTAGCTGATAAACTTCGGTTACCGCCTTATCAGGTGTCGCAACTGCTTAACCGCGTTATTGGTGTTTCTTTTGCCGATTTTGTAAACAAGTACAGAACCGAACACTTTAAACAGTTGGCAACCAACCCTGCCAATGACCACCTTTCTATTTTAGCGCTTGCCTACGACAGCGGGTTTAACTCCAAAGCAGCCTTTAACGCCATTTTTAAAAAATTGAACAGGCAAACCCCTTCCGAATTCAGGCAAAATGCCTTGCAAAATACCTCCGCCCAATAATTTAGTACCTGTACTTGCAATTCAAGACGTCCGGCATTCTTGGATAAGGCGACATTTGGCCGCCTTGCCTTTACTTTTGCTACATCTTTTTTTTCACCCGCAAAAACAAAACAGATGAGCAATTTACTTTCAACTCTCAACGACCTTACGCCGGTAATTGTAATTGTTTGCATGGCACTTTTTATGACCATGGAACATTACCTGCCTTATTTTGAACAAGGAGCATTTCGCAAAAAACAGCGCACCCGAAATCTGGTAATTGTGGCCTTGGCTTTTGTATTAAACGGCATACTGGGAACCGGTATAGCCGGTGTTATTATGACCGCCGGAAGCCGGCACTTCGGGTTATTGTACCACATTTTACCCGAAAATTCGCTCATAGCCATTGTATCGGGTATTTTCTTTATTGACCTAAACAGCTACGCTTTTCATCGTATTTACCACAAAATACCTTTCTTCTGGCGTTTTCACCGCGTACACCATGCCGACACCTTAGTTGACAGTACCAGCGGTTTGCGACTCCACCCTATTGAATTTTTGCTTCAATCGCTCACACAAGTTACGGTGCTTCCGCTGTTGGGTGTTTCTATTACCAGTTTTGTCATTTATTTTGTTTTTGCCTTGCCCTGGTTTTTATTAAACCACTCCAACCTGCAATTTCCGGCATGGTTTGAGCGCTACGGCAGTTTACTGTTGGTAACTCCCAACTGGCACCGTGTACACCACTCTAACTACCGCCCCGAAACCGACTCTAATTTTGGCGATATTTTTACCATTTGGGACCGGTTGTTTGGTACCGCCCGCAAGGCCGATGTTGAAAAAATGACTTTCGGGCTTGAAAATTTCAGAGAAGAAGGCGACCAAACGGTAGGCGGATTGCTCAAAATGCCTTTCAGATAAATTAAATTTTACCGGGTTCCCTAAATCAGTAACCAATGCCGTAGGGTAAAGTAAGCATGGAAGTAAGCAGTTCGCGCTGTTTACTTCCATGCTACCGTTTCATATACATGGCAACCGCGTTGTTTTAAATTGCTAATACCGGGGGTAAAAGAAGCATCGAGTACGTTGCCGCTGATGCTTTGGCAAAACGGACAGGCGTGCATATTTCCATCGGTGTCAACATACAGGTAGCGGTTTCCGGCGCCCGAACAACCTGCTCGGCGCTGGTTAGCGCCGTAGTAATCAATAAGCGGATAACTGAGGTATTGGGGTGAGGTGTCTATATCTGCGGCAAACGTTTCGAGCAGTTGAATTTGTTCTGTATCCAGCATCACGTTTTTACCCTCGTAGCGGCCGGCGGCCCGGGGTTCCAGCAAGCGAATAAAATGTACGCCCCAGTCTTTTGCCAGTTGGGCATATTGGTACAGGTTTTGCCGGGTGCAAAATTCTTTGGTAACGCATACCGAAAGGGCTACCACCAATTTGGCTTGCAGGGCATGTTGCACAGCTTTTTCTACCCAGTTAAAAGAGCCGTTCATACCGCGAAAGGCATCGTGCAAATCGGGGTTCCAATGGTCTAAGCTAACCGAAACGCCGGTAAGTCCGGCCTGTTTCAGGCGGTTGGTTTTATCGGCAGTAAGCCCATAGCCCGATGTAAGGAGCCAGAAATCGGTATTCTTTCGGGCGGTTTTCAGCAGTTCCAGCATATCGTCAAAGCGGTTCATGGGTTCGCCTCCGCTGAGTTCAATCTGTGCCACGCCCATATCCTGAAACCGTTTTACTATTTCTTTCAGGTGGGTTAAAGTAAGTGTTTCTTTGTGGTTCAGGGCTTTCCACTCAAAGCAGTGCCGGCATTGCAGGGGGCATTTTTTGGTAATTGCCAGTAAAAGCACCTGCAAGCCGCTTTGGTAGCCGGTTATGGGTTGCAGGCGGTGCATTTCGTTTTTTATAAAGTGGCGGCATGCCGCCGAGGGCGCTCCGGGTATAATAAGACGCGAAAACCTGCGCCCGTTTACCACCATAAGTTTGGGTATGTACCGGTAATGTTGGTGTTGCCGGCGCAGGTCAAAAAATTTCCGAAGCACAGCTATTGCCGTAAGTGGATTTTTATACCACAGCAGCGCCAGCAGGGCAATTTTCAGGCGCATCTGCACATCGAGCAGGCGTTTGCGAACTCCTGTAACAATCATGGCTGCATGTTTTGTGGTTCGCAATCTGCCGGTGCTTCGGGTAAAGAAAGGGTAACGGCGGCCTGTTGCTGTACCAGTCCGTTCAGCCGTTCTACCGAAAACCTCGGCAGTGCATCGGGTTTCCTGAAACCTTGCAGGTATGCCACGTTAGGCAAGTGGTTGCCCGGTTGGCGCAAAATATGGTAGTAGCCTTTGCTGTGCAAAATAAGGGTTCGCTGCAGCCCCTGCAGCAGTGGCGGGCAGGCAAAGGTAACGGTGGCTTCGTCGCCAACATAGGGTTGGTGGTAGTAAATGGTATCATCTTGTTGCAGGTAAGTACTTACATTGCAGCCGTACTGGTCGGTAGCGGTTTGTACAGGCAGGGTGGTAATGGTTACCGGTTGGTTGGCTGAAAAATCTATGGCTACCTCGTCAATATCCCAAAACATAAAGCCGTAGCTGAGTTTTACCTTAAACGTATCGGTTTGTACCATTGACAAGTCAATGGGCAGCACGTCGTTTTTAAAAGCCATTGGCCCGATGAGGTTGAAATAGTCTATGGGTTTCCACCCATCGGGGGTTTCTAAGGATACCGACAGTGGCAGTTTTTGTTTCAGCATCCATTGTTGCATTTCCTGTGCGGTTTTGTTGCTGCTCATGGTTTCAAAGCGCGGGTACAGGACGCCAAATTCATCGAGGAATTGCCCGTAGAGGTTGTCTAACCAAAAACTGTTGCGGGCATTAATAAACAACTTGCCGTTTTTTACATGCGGGGGTTTTACAAAGGTAAGTACCATGCCGTCATCGGGTGCCGAAGTTGGGGTTATATCGGGCAGGTAATAGTTGTTGTCAGAACAAGAAATTGTTTCGAGTATGTTTTTACCCTGCAGGCTGTTGGCGGCAACCGGCGGTTGCAAATGTTGCAAGGTTTGCGGGGTTCCGTATTTATCTGTCAACACACTGTATTGGGGTTGGTGGTCAATGGCATAAAGCTCCATCAGGTTGGTGTGTTGTTCTTCTTTTACCTCGTTGGTAATGTGCAGTTGGTATTGGTTGTTTACCGGCTGCAAATGCTTGAGCGGCAGGTAATCGTGCCGTTCAAGGTTGGGGTAAACGGCACCGCTGTAAATTTCGCCTTCAAAAGCTATACCATCGGGCGATTCGGTGTAAATAAACGGGCAGGATTCTTTGGTCAGCAAAACAATAATCCAAATCAGGCCAAAAAGCAATGCAACAGAACCCAAAGTTATCAAAGAGGATATTAATATACTTTTGCCCCAGTTAATTTCATATACCTCTACTTTTTGCACATCGGCATAATTCAGGGTATAGGCTCCGGTATCGGGCAAGTTGGGAATGGTTTTAAAGTACATCAAAATATCGTAGCGGCTTTTCTGTGCATCCATTTCGCCGCTTACGGTTGCTACATTTTTTGCCGCATCGGGGCTAAGCTTTTTCAGTTTTCCGCTTATAGCGGTTTGGGTTATTTGAGCTTTGGTTAATTTCCACATTAAGCCGGTCTTAATGGAGGCTTCATCTGTGAGGTAAATATAGAAAGTTTTGCCTTTGGGTAATTCTGTCAGCACATTGGTTTGGGTTGCTGTGCGCTTGTAGTATATAAAACAGCCCACATTCAAACAAATCAGTAAAAATAAAAACAACAACGCAAGGCTGCGTTTGGAACGGTGTAATTGGTTAATGGTTGGCATAATAAATGGTTTAGGAGGCAAAAAAACAGGAACTGCCTGTAGCAGCCAATATAATTGTACTATACAGCAAGTTAAAAAATATACCCCACGCTCATACCGCTGTTAAAAAGCCCCATAGTGCGGTTTTCATTTATTTCGGTAACAGTAGTAGCCGGCGGATAAGCGCCATATCGGTTGGTTACTTGCCCGCCCAACATACCCGCTCCAATCCATATATCTAAAGAAATATTGCGCCTGCTTATCCAGCGCCCGCCTGCCAGGGCAGATACACCGCCTGCAATTACACGGGTATTGTCTTTATAGGTACCCTGCGGATAATAGTTGTAGGCAGTGGTTCTCTGGTAGCTTTGCACCAGCGGTTGCACCCCAATGTAAAACCCTTCCAATGGCTTTTTAAGAATCCAATTTACAAAATAGTACCTAAATCCAAAACCGGCAACCACACCACTGCGTTGGTCGTAATCATCGTCATTAATAAACGGCACATTACCAATGTAAATGGCAGTACTGTAAACAGAAATGTGCTTATTAAATGCCCGTTCGAAGTGGAGTGAGGGCGAAAGCGAAGGGTCAATACCAGTTAACCCGATAAGCATATTGCCCCCTGCCGCTATACAATAATTGCCCGATGAATTCTGAAACTGGGCGGCAGCGGGTTGTGCAGAGCAAAAAAATACCAACAGCAATAAAACAAAGCTACTCTTTATCATGGGTTAACTTTTTAAAAATCAATTCAAATCAACCCGTCAACAGCTATTTGTTGCGCCAAAACAAAGTTATACAAAAAAATAAAACGTTGTAGTTGTTTTACCTATATTTTTTTGTAACCAACAATACAGCAAAACAACAGCCGGTAAATTCTTCACAGAACTGAAAGCGGCATTTATGCGTTTATAATAAAAAACTGCAAAAAACGCAAGGTAGCAAATTGCAAGGAGCGCAAAAGGTGAAGCAAAAACAATTCAATACATTGGCACGCCTGTAAACTGATAGCAACCTTTGCGCAACACTTAGCGGGCTTTTCGGTAAAAAAAACGCAAAGTCCCTCCCTACAGGAAAGTTAAAAAAACAGGCGAGGAAACTTTGTACAATTCATTGTGTCCTTTGCTGTTAAAAAGCAACATTATATAAAAGCAATTCATGAAAAAAACCTTGGTTTTAGGTGCTTCGCCGCATGGCTACCGTTACTCCAACATGGCCGTACACCGCCTGTTGGCACACGGCCACGAGGTAGTGCCGGTGGGCATACACAACGGAACCATAGCCGGCATACCAATTCTGACCGGACAACCGCCCGCCGAAGACATTGATACCATTACCCTTTACCTTAACCCGCAGCACCAGCAGCAGTATTACCAATATATACTGTCATTAAAGCCCAGGCGCATTATTTTTAATCCCGGCGCCGAAAACCCGCAACTCATGCGGCTTGCCCGCGAACATGGCATTGAAACCGAAATTGCCTGTACCCTGGTAATGCTATCCATACAGCAATATTAACTACCTTTGCGGGCAAAACCCATAAGCTATGCAACTGAAAGTACGGGTAAAGGTAAACAGCATAAACAACCTGAGCGATGCCCGCTATTTTGCCACCTTTGCCGAGTGGGCAGGGTTTAATTTTAATCCCAACGATGTAACCCACCTGCCTGTAGCCACTGCCCGCGTACTCATGGGCTGGCTCAGCGGCCCGCGCATGGTGGGCGAGTTTGGCAATGCACCGGTTGAAATAATTAACCAAACCGCAAAGGAGTTAAACTTAAACACCATACAAACCGATGTTGACCTGCCTGTACAGCAACTGGCGCCGCAAATTTCGGCAATTATACGGCGGGTAAACATAATGGCAGATATGCTGCCGGCGCAATTAAATGACCTGCTCCAAAAAAATGCCGCACATACCGCCTGGTTTCTGCTTAATTTTACACACGCCAACTGGAATTGGAACAATTTGCAACAACATACCCGGTTTACACCCCAATACCTGAAAAACCTGTGCGCCGATTATAATATACTGCTGCAACTGCCCTTTACCCCGCAAAATATATTGCAGGTATTAGAAGAAATTCAACCCGCAGGCATTGCCCTTAACAGCGGACAGGAAATAAAAACCGGCATACGGTCTTTTGACGATGTGGCGGATATAATAGAACTGCTTGATCTGCCCGAATAACCGGTTATTCGGGCAGCACGCCAACTTAATCAATGGTGGCAATGCACTTTAGTTCTATGGCAATAGGGGTGGGCAGGCAGTTGACCTCTACCGTGGTGCGGCAGGGTTGGTTGCCGGTAAAATACTGGGCGTAAAGGCGGTTAAAGGTGGTAAAATCGCGCTGCATGTTAACCAGAAAAACGGTAACGTCCACCAGTTTTTCCCAATCAGACCCCGATGCTTCCAATACGGCACGCACGTTTTTAAACACCGAGTGGCATTGCGCCTCAAAGTCAAACTCAACAAAATTGCCGTTTTTATCCGTTACAAGACCGGGTATATCGGTTCCGGTTTTGGCATCGCGGGGGCCAATGCCCGACAAAAAAAGCAAATTACCAACCCGCCGCGCGTGCGGGTATGCGCCTACGGGTTTAGGGGCATTGCCGGTAGTTATTGTATCGGGGTTGTTGCTCATGGCAGCAGTGGTTATTATGAGTAAGGTAAAACACACATTCACACACTTCACCGTTTTAGGGCTTTTATTGCAGCATGGTTGATAAGTGCCCTAACAACATGTGAGGTTGTGCAACTTGCGGACTTACAAAGTTTAGGCAGGTAATTACGGGGTTATTTAACCCGTAGTTTTTGCCCTATTCTCAACGTTGTTTTAGCCGATATGCGGTTAAGCCTGCAAATATCTTTTATGTCTTTACCATAACGCGAAGCAATTTCACTAATGGTATCGCCTTTTTTTACGGTATGATATTTTTTGCTTCCCGATGAAGCGCCTCCGCCGGCTTGGTAACTGTTTCGGGAATAGCTGTTATCATGTGCATCAAGGTATGGCGATGACGAGGAGAAGTAGTGATGGTCAACAACAAACGTGTTACTTTTCAATTTTCTGCCCGAAAAATCAATCATTTCGGTGGGGTCAAGCGGGTGTCCTTTGTATCGCACTTCAAAATGCAGGTGCGAGCCGGTAGAACGGCCGGTGCTGCCGCCCAGGGCAATAATGTCGCCGGCCTTTACCTTCTGGTTGGGGCTGACCAACAATTTCGACAAGTGGGCATAGGTGGTTTCCAAGCCGTTAAAATGGCGAACAATTACCACATACCCGTATGAACTGGAGTATTGCGCAATGCGCACCCGCCCGTCAAAGGCAGCTTTTACCCCATCGCCGGTATCAAGGTCAAGGTCAACACCGTTGTGATAACGGCCCCACCGGGGGCCAAACCCCGATGTTACGGTACCGCCTACCGGTATCGAAAAGTCATCGCCAAGCCCGTGTGTAAGGAAAAACTCTACGGTTTCGGGCATTTTAGATAAATCATAACGGTAGGCATGTATATTGCTGGTACTCCAGTTGTAATCGTAGTGGGCATAGCACGGAATATCTTCGGCATATACATCGGCAAGCAATACTTTAGCCATACTGCCCGATACCGGCGAACCGGAGGGTTTATAAATACCCGAAGGCACTATATCTGAGGCAGTTGCCTCAATAACTGTTTCGGTAGTTATTACTTCGGGCACGGTTTTGTTTAAAACCGGTTTGCTATCTGCCGTTTTAACAGGCATTCCACTGCGGGCAGCAGTAGCTCTAAGGGTGGCTTCTTCCACATCGGCTTCCAGGGGCTGTTCGTTGAGCAAACTCAGGTTAATGCCAATTTCTCCATCAGGAAACTGAACCATGGCAGTAGTGTTGTCATTGGCCAATTGTCCGTTTATATACAGTTTTCCGTCAACAATTTTTACCTGTTGCATACCGGGTACTGCCAGCCCAAGCCGTTGCTGTTCTTCGGCCGATGCCAACACTCCGTTTATATATAGCGCACCGTCAACAATACGGGCATCGGAAGCATTAGACCTGCCGGTTTCCGTCCCATCTGCCGGGGTGGCTTCTTCCGCTAAAAGCAGGGTGTCTTCTGCTGCGGGTAATACAACCGGGGCTATATCGCGTACTTCGTAAATAAGACGTTTTATCCACCACTCCGATTTTGCAGACATTTGGTCATAAGCAATAGCGGCGTCCGTTTCTATGGCTTTTACGGCTACAGGACTTATGGAAGCAGTAGCATTTGCCTTAAACAGCCCTATTTTGGCTGCAGCGGTTTTTTTAAAACTGTTTGCCTGCGTATCCTGCACCAACGGGGCTATAGAGGGCAGCGCCGTTGTTTTAAAACACGAATCGGGCGTACAACGCGCCGCACCAACAGCGGCAGCCGGCATGTTGTGGCCAATGTTACGGGCAGAAGTAAGGGTTAAAATACAGACAAGTAAAGAAAAGAAAAAATAAAAATATGGCAGATAGTTGTGGTTCTCCTCCATTTGATAGTTAAAAGTTTACTGCAAAAATAGCGGGGCCGGGGCTGCAAATTCTTTTGTTGTTGTTGTTGCTGCAACCTTTTCTTATTTGGTTTTGCAATAGTTTGTTTTGGTTGGGCGCTGTATTAACCAATATGTTTTATGACCGGCAACAAAATAACTCCTTGCTTTTGCACCTTACAAATCTTCCCCTCTGTATGACACAAAAAAGGCGTTTTTTGCGCTTTTGCCTTTAAAACCGGTTTTACGGCGCTGCGCAAAGATAGTGCTTATGTTACTTTTAACAAACCCAAACGACATATTAACAATTAAATAAAAAATGAATTAAAGAAACTAATTTTCATAAAAATTTTAAAATCAGCTCATTAACTTATTTTTTTGTTCATGCTTGGGGCAAATCTTTTTTTGAAGTTTTTTTGCCTTTTTAACAGTCCGGAAGCATTTTGGCGCAAATCTGGCGCTGTTTGCACCTGCGGGCGGTTAAAATTAAACGGGGTATGCCGGGGTGTAATATGGGGCAGTACGCGGCTTGTCCAAGTACTGCTGCCGGGCGCAATGCTGCTACCTGAACTGCGGGTTGTTTACAAAATTGGTATCGGTAAGGGCTTGCAAAAAGGCAATTAAATCTTGCCGCTGTTGCGGGGTAAGAACAAATGCCTGTATAAGGGGGCTTTTGTTGGGGTGTTGTTTACCGCCGCTTTGGTAGTGGTCTAAAACAGCCTCTAAAGTTGGCAGGCTGCCGTTGTGCATATAGGGCGCGGTAAGGGCAATATTGCGCAGGGTTGGCACCCTGAACGCCCCCACATCAGACGGATTTTGGGTAAGGCGAAAACGGCCGGGGTCGTCATACACTTCATATAACCCGTTGTTAATAAAAGCGTTGTTGGTGTAATTAAAACCGTTGTGGCACTGGCCGCACCCGGCAGTATTGCCAAAAAAGAGTTGTTTACCCCGCCGTTGTGCTTCGGTAAGTGCGGCAAGCGTATCGGGGCTATCGGCCGGGGCGTTTCCGCTGATGAGGGTGCGTTGAAAAGCGGCCAGCGCTTTTACAATAACCGACGGCGAGGGGTCTTGCCCATAAGCCAGCCGGCTCATTTGTACATAGTTGGGGTGGTGCATTAACCTTTTGGCAGCAGCGCCAATATCAAAATCCATCTCGTTATGGTCGGTAAGTGGGGTAAGCACCTGAATTTCAAGGGTTTCCACGCCGCCGTCTTTAAGCAGCAAAGGCAGGTAGCCCACATTGGCAAGCGTTGGCGAGTTTCTGAAACCCAGCCGTCCGGCTACGCCAGGGCTTATGGGTACTGCATCGGAAAAAGCCAGTTGCTGCCTGTGGCAGGCGGCGCAGGCTACGGTTGAATCTACAGACAAGACAGGGTCGTAAAACAATTTCTTCCCCAATGCAACCCTTGCCACGGTTAGTTGGTTATCATCGGGCGCAGGCAGCGGCGGAAACCCTGCCGGCACGGTAAGTACATAAGGGGTTTCATCGGGCAGTGCCGGGTCATCATCGGGCTTGCATGACACCAGCAGCAAAACGGCAAGAACAAACGGCAGTACGCTTATGTTGGTTACCATGGCAATACAAACAAATGTAGGGTTAGATACACCGTTCACATTTATACAAACCCCGCAAACGGCAGGTTGGTTCGGTACAGATGCTGCCGGCAAAACATTGCCCGCCGCCCTGTAAAAAACCAAAACCAAACTGCCATTTTATCCAGACAACCAAACAAATGCAAGAACTTGCACGGCTTTTTGACGTTAAATAGCGTTAAAGTGTTGTAAAAATTCGGCAACAATGGTTACTTTTGCGAAATAAATATTGCAGGCTTTGTTTGCAAGAAGGGAAGCATTTATATAATAAAAAAAATTTCGGTGAAAAAGAAATTGTTTCTGCTCCTGGCGCTCCTTAGCATGGTTAATTTTTGGGTTTCGGCACAGCAAAAGCAAGTGCAGCCCGTACATTGGACAACTGATGTTGACATACTGGAAGGAGATGAATTTATGCTCACTTTTAATGCCACTATTGATAACGGCTGGTACCTATATTCTCAAAACACCCCCGAAGGCGGGCCGCTGCCGGCTTATTTTGATTTTGAATCGGCAAAAGATATTAAGCTGATTGGCAAAGTAGAAGAAGAGGGCAAGCTTAAAAATGTGTTTGACCCTATTTTTGAGGTGGACGTAAAAAAATATGCCGACCATGTTGCGTTTAAGGCTAAGGTAAAAGCCCTGAAGCCCAAAGTGGAAGTGGAAATACCGCTCGATTACATGTCGTGCAACGACCAGGCATGTGTAAAACTGTCGGAGTTTTTCCAGTTTTCGCTGGCAATTGCCTCATCGGGTACCAAACCCGCACCGGCAACAAACGGCAGCGGTAATCCTACAGGCAGCGTTACGCCTACAGGCAGCAGCAGTTCGCAAACCACGGTAAGCCTGAAAACCACTTCGGGCAGTGGCGGAAGCAGCACTTCTTCTTCAGATTTGAAAAAAAACACAGGCAATATCACATCCGTTCCCGATGCCGGTAAACAAAATACCGAAAACAACACCGGCACGGGCACCAATATGGCAGGCAGCCAAATTGTGCAACCGGTTAAATGGAGCTACGAACAAAAAGACCTTGGCAACAGCGAACACCTGCTGCTTTTTACCGCCACCATAGACAACGGCTGGTACTTGTACAGCCAAAATATTGCCGAAGGCGGCCCCATTCCCACCCAATTTACCTTTAACCCCAGCCCCGATGTGGAACTGTTGGGCAGCGGTAAACTCACTGAGCGCAGCGTACACAAAAAAGAAGGTTTCGATAAAATATTTAACATGAAAGTTACCAAATTTGCCCAACAGGTAACTTTTGAACAAAAGGTAAAACTCAAAACGCCGCAAACGCCCGTAACCGGCTCGCTGCAATATATGACCTGCGACGATACGCGCTGCCTGCCCCCAACCACCGAAGAATTTGCCTTTAACGCTGCCCCCGCCGCCGCTACCGATAGTAAATTAACCGCCGAAGATGCCAATCTGCCTTCTTACATGCAACAACTGGTAGGGCTTTTGGGGCATTGCGGGCTTACGGCAAAAGGCGAAAAAAAATCTTTGCTTACCACTTTTATACTCGGCTTTTTGGGCGGTTTTGCAGCATTGCTTACCCCCTGTGTGTTTCCTATGGTGCCGCTAACGGTGAGTTTTTTTACCAAACGCAGCCAAAACCGCCGCAAAGGTTTGATAAATGCCATTATTTATGCCGTTTCTATTATTGTAATTTATGTGGCGCTGGGATTTGCTGTTACAGCCGCCTTTGGGCCCAGCACCCTCAACATTTTGGCTACCGACCCATGGTTTAACTTAGCCTTTTTTGCCCTCTTTGTGGTGTTTGCCCTTTCTTTCTTCGGGCTTTTTGAACTAAACCCGCCCAGTTGGCTGGTAAACCGCGCGGCCGATGCCTCTGACCGCGGCGGGCTGATGGGCATTTTCTTTATGGCCTTTACTTTGGCGCTTACCTCTTTTTCCTGTACCGGACCTATTATTGGCACCCTGCTGGTAGATGCCGCCGTTGACGGCGAGCGCCTGGGCCCCACTATTGGCATGACCGGCTTTTCCATGGCGCTGGCCTTGCCTTTTGCCTTGTTTGCCATGTTTCCGGGTTGGCTCAACAGTTTGCCAAAATCGGGCGGCTGGCTTAATACAGTAAAAGTGGTGCTGGGGTTTGTAGAACTTATTTTTGCCATCAAATTCTTCTCCAATGCCGATTTGGTAAAACAATGGTGGCTTATGCCCCGCGAGTTGTTTCTTGGTATTTGGATTTTGCTGTTTGTGGCTATGGCTGCTTACTTGGCCGGCTTCATCAAATTTCCGCACGACAGCCCGGTAAAAAAACTCAGCATTCCGCGCGGTACGCTGGCGGCTGCGTCCTTTGCTTTTGCCCTGTACCTGGTGCCGGGTATTTTTTGCAAACAACTGTCGCTGGTAAGCGGTTTCCCGCCGCCTATTTCATACAGTTGGACCTGCGAAGGCGCCAAAGTGGAAGCGCACATTAAAGATTTACAAGAAGCCATTGATATGGCGAAAAAAGAAGGTAAACCTATTTTGGTTGACTTTACCGGATGGGCTTGTGTAAACTGCCGCAAAATGGAAGAAAACGTTTGGCCCGATGTGGCCGACCTTATTGGCGAATACACGCTGGTATCATTATACGTTGACGAAAAAGCCTCCCTGCCCAATGAACAACAGTTTGAATACCTGCTGGGCGAAAAAAAACAACGGGTACGCACCGTGGGCGACAAATGGAGTTTTGTAGAAACCCACTGCTTTGATGCCAATACCCAACCTTACTATGTGCTGCTGAACGAAAACGGCGAAATGCTGAACGTTCCGGTTGGCTATACACCCAATATTTCGGATTACTCCAAATTCCTTAAAACAGGGTTAGATAACTACAAAGCCGGTAAAACCGCAACCGGGCAGATGTAATTGCTCAAAAAAGCCGGAACTGTTGTGCAGGAGGAGTACGGACCCTTAAACAATTGCGGTAAACAGTTGTTTTAAACTGCGGTGTTTGTCTAACAAAATACAGCTATCTTACAGCCTGCAATGCTCCACTTTTTGAAAGCCCTTTTTAACCGGCCGGAAAAAACCAACCTGCCCGTACTGCACGAACTGATGCACCGTACCGAAGCCGAAAAACACGGCTACGAAGTTTGGAAACTAAACGACCACAAAGATTACCTGATGGTTTTTTTGAACCGGCAGTTTGAAACCTGGCAGCAGGGAAACACCCCGGTAGCCGACAACCTGCTGCTGCTCAACACCCCCCAAAGCAAGGGCTTTATGTATGCTTACCAACCGGAACAGGCTACTGCCACAGAGTTTAAATACCTGTTTGATTACTTGAAAGAAAGGGTAATGCAACTCAATTACAAAGTGTATGTTTCTGATGTAAAACATTTTGCCCGGAAAAACCACGTGGAAACCATTGAACGGCATTACCTGAAACCCCGCTTTACCATACCTGCCGAAGGAGAAAGCATAAACCAGCTTTACGGCAATATTACCATTGAACTGCTGCTGCATAATGAACAACCCCTGCATATAAAATTTGTATGCCAGCCTTATACAGATTACAAGTATACCAATGCCATGCCGTTTGAGGCGTTGCTTTCGGGCATATTGGCATAGCGGAACCGGTGGGGTTAATTTTGTGCAGCGGAAAACTGCTTTATCTCATCAATATAATGGCGGTCGTTGGACAGGCGGGGTATTTTGTGCTGTCCGCCCAGTTTACCTTTGCTTTGCAGCCAACGGTAAAATGTACCTTCGGGAACAGGCGTTACCACGGGCAGTTGCATGGCCAGGTTATTAAATCGTTTGGCTTCGTAATCAGAATTAATTGCCTGTAGCCGGGTATCTAACTGCTGCACAAATTCGGGCAGGTTGTGGGGCAGTTGGGCAAATTCAACAAGCCATTCGTGCCCGCCTTTACCGGTTTCTGAAAGGTAAACAGGGGCGGCGGTGTACTCCTGCACGGTGGCATTGGTTTGCCGGCAGGCATGGTGTATGGCTTCGTCGGCATTATCAACAATGAGTTCTTCGCCAAAGGCGTTTATGTAGTGGCGGGTTCGGCCGGTAACCCGAATGCGGTAGGGGTTAGTGGAAGTAAAGGCAATGGTGTCGCCGGGCAGGTAGCGCCAAAGTCCGGCGTTGGTAGATATAACTATGGCATAATTTTTACCTAATTCCACTTCGTGGAGTTGGAGGGTAATAGGGTTGGGGCTGTCAAACTCGGTCATGGGCAAAAACTCATAGTAAATGCCGTGGTTGAGCAGCAGTGCCATGTCTGTTCTTCCGGGTTGGTCTTGTATGGCAAAAAAGCCTTCCGAGGCGTTGTAAGTTTGCCAGTACTGCATGTTTGGCAGGGGTATGAGCCGGCTAAACACATCGGTATAAGGGGTAAAACTAACGCCGCCATGCAGGTACAGTTCCAATCCGGGCCATACTTCGGCAAGGTTGTTTTTTCCGGTTATTTCCAAAATTTGTTTAAACAGTACCAAAAACCAGGTAGGAACGCCGGCAAAACCGGTAATATGTTGTTTTATGGCAAGGCGGGCTGTTTGTTCAATTTTGTCGTTCCAATCGGGCAGCAGGGATATGTTGAGGGGCGGAGTGCGCAAAAAGTTGCCCAAAGGTGGCATGTGCTGCAAAAGTACTGCTGATAAATCGCCGTAGCGGCTGTGCGGATTAAGTTGGTGCACACTGCTGCTGCCGCCTAAGATGAGTGTTTTGCCCGAAAATAATTTTGTGCCGGGGTTGTTATGTATGTACAATGCCATGATATCGCGCGAGCCGGCAATATGGCAAGAGTAGATGGCTTGTTTGGTAAGCGGCAGAAATTTACTTTTTCCGGCTGTAGTGCCCGATGATTTGGCAAACCATGTAACCGGCTGATGCCATAAAACACCCTGTTGCCCGTTCATGGTGCGGTCTATATAGGGTTTAAGGCTGTTATAGTCTTGTATGGGTATTTGCCGCGCAAATTGGTTGGCGTTGCGTATGCCGGTAAAGTTGTGCATTTTGCCCCACTCGGTTTGTTGGTTGGCGGCAATAAGGTATTGCAAAATTTCCTGCTGACACTGTTGGGGCCGGGCAAGCCACTGCATTACGCTTTTAATGCGCGAGTGTATAAAACGGCTAATAAAGTAATTGGCAAAAGAACCCATGGCATTTGACATTGCGCTTACCGGTAAGCCGCAAATTTCGGGTATTTACGGTTTGTTTTACAGTTGGGCGTCGAGTTTTTTACGCCGGAGCACAAAATTCTGCCCCAAATATACCCTTCTTACCTGTTCATCTTGCGATAATTCTTCGGCTGTGCCCGATTTTAGCAGGTTTCCTTCAAAAAGCAGGTAGGCACGGTCGGTAATAGAGAGGGTTTCCTGCACATTGTGGTCTGTTATGAGTACGCCAATATTGCGGTATTTTAGTTTGGCCACAATATGCTGTATGTCTTCTACGGCAATGGGGTCAACGCCGGCAAAAGGTTCGTCGAGGAGTATGAATTTGGGGTCAACGGCCAGGGCGCGGGCAATTTCGGTACGCCGGCGCTCGCCACCCGAAAGCACACTGCCTTTGCTTTTTCGCACGTGGAGCAGTCCAAATTCTTCCAGCAGTTGTTCGAGCTTGTTTTTTTGTTCCTGTTTGGCAAGGTTGGTCATTTCCAGCACGGCTTTTATGTTGTCTTCCACGCTTAAATCTCTGAAAACCGAGGCTTCTTGCGGCAGGTAGCCTATACCCAGGCGGGCACGCCTGTACATAGGCAGGTTGGTAATTTCTATATCGTCGAGGAAAATGGTGCCACTGTCGGGTTTTATTAAACCAACAATCATGTAAAAGTTGGTGGTTTTACCGGCGCCGTTTGGGCCAAGTAATCCTACAATTTCGCCCTGCACCACGTTGAGCGAAACTTTGTTTACCACCATTCGCTTTCCGTATTGTTTGCTGAGGTCATGAGAATGAAGTACCATCATAGGCAATGTGGCGGGCTGGTTAAACGGTATCGGAAGTAATGGGGTGTTCGCTGTGCAGCAACACATCACGCACGTTTACCTGTAAGGTGGTGTTTCCGTTGTACTTATTTTCTTCCAGGGTAAAACACATATCAAAAGGTTCGCCGTTGGCAATAGGTTCAAGCAGGTGCCCCATATTATAGGCAATGCCTTTTACCACCGGCGAGTTTTCCTGTTTAAGGTATAGTTTAAGGTGGTTATTGCCCACTACCGATGTCCATTTGGTAGAAGTAACATCGGTACACACAAAAACAGGGCGGGTATTTCCGGGCCCGAAGGGGGCAAATTGCTGCAAAATCTGGTAAAATTTTGCGGTTACGTCTTTCAGGGGCAGTTCTGCATCAATCTGAATTTCGGGAATAAGCAGGTCATCGTCAATAGTATCGGCCACTACGGTTTCAAAGCGGTCAATAAAAGCCACCAGGTTTTCTTCTTTAAGGGTAAGTCCGGCAGCATATTTATGTCCGCCAAACTGATCCAGCAGGTCGCTGCATTCTTTTATGGCGTTGTAAATATCAAAGCCCGGAATGGAACGTGCCGAACCCGAAACGATGTTGTTGGAAGCGGTAAGCACAATGGTAGGTCTGAAAAAGCGCTCAATTAGCCTGGAGGCCACAATGCCAATTACCCCTTTGTGCCAATCGGGTTTAAAAAGTACGGTGGTCTTTTTTAACAAAAAAACAGGGTCGTTTTCCACCATTAGCAGGGCTTCTTCGGTAATGCCCATATCCACTATTTTGCGTTCGGAGTTGCGTAGTTGCAGTTCGTTGGCATTTTTTTTGGCAATGGCTCCTTCTTGCGAAATAAGCAGGCGCACGGCCTGCCGGGCATCATCCATACGGCCGGCGGCGTTAATGCGCGGGGCAATAATATACACAATGTCTGAGATGCTTAGTTCCCGGTTAATGGGGTTCAGTTCAATAAGCGAGCGCAGGCCCGGGCGGGGGTTTCGGTTTAGTTGTTTTAACCCATAGTATGCCAATACGCGGTTTTCATCAACAATGGGCACAATATCGGCGGCAATACTTACGGCAACCAGGTCTAAGTAGCGGGTAACTTTTTTAAAAGACAGGTGTTTGGTTGCTGCCAATGCCTGCACCAGTTTAAAGGCAATACCGCAGCCGCTCAGTTCTTTAAACGGGTAATCGCAATCGGTTCTTTTGGGGTCTAGTACAGCATAGGCCGGCGGCAGTTCTTCGCCCGGCCGGTGGTGGTCGCAAATAATAAAGTCAATGCCCAAATCTAAGGCATATTGTACTTTATCGTTGGCTTTAATGCCGCAGTCAACGGCAATAATGAGCGAAAATCCGCCCTCTTTAGCCCAGTTAATACCTTCGGTAGATATGCCGTAGCCTTCCTTATAACGGTCGGGCACGTAATAATCTACGTAAAAGTACAGGTCTTTTATAAACCCGTACAACAAAGCAACAGCAGTTGTACCATCTACGTCATAATCGCCATAGACCAAAATTTTTTCCTTGTTTTGCATTGCCCTGTCAATTCGTTCAACCGCTTTGTCCATATCTTGCATAAGAAATGGGTCATACAGGTGTGTTTCGAGTGAGGGGCGGAAAAATTTTCTTGCATCTTCAAAGGTTTTTACTCCTCGTTGTACCAAAAGTTTGCAAAGAATGCGATTAATTCGTAGGGACTCATGAAGTTCGTCAACTGCTTGTTCATCGGTTTCAGTGAGAACCCAACGTTTATTCATTAGTTTTCGTTTTTTTCAATCGGCAAAGCGCGTACAGATGGCGGCCTTTTTTTGCTGCTTTATGTATTTGCGTCACCTGCCTGCTTCATTTTCCAACTGCACGGGTTCGGGGGGGGAGGTGGTGGCGCACTGCGCTTAAAAGTTTGGCTAAAGTACCTGCCCGGTTATGCAAATTGACATAAAAACCACAATTTTGCGGTAGATTTGCCATAGCAGGGCGGTTTTTTTGCCATTTTTGCCTGCTTGTATGCCAATATTGCAGACAATAAAGGCAGGCATAGTTTTTGAGTTTACAAAGGGTTTTTAACTTTGATTATAATAACGCACAAAAGGGTTAAAGCGTTTAAAAGTAAACAAATAAAAAACAAATTACCGCAGTTTGTTTGCATCAAACCACTTTATATTGGATTTACAGCGTTAATTGCGGGCAATTTTGAACGGCAGGCAAGCAAAATAAGTTATACCTTTGCAATTGTTTATGCCCGAAGAGGGCATTATTGACTTTTTTATTTAAACAACAAACACATGTCGGGTTTTTTTGGAAAAATTCTGGAGTCTATTTTCGGGAGCAAGTACGAGAAAGACGTTAAAAGCATAAAACCACTGGTTGCATTAACCAATGAAGAGTTTAGCAAACTGGCATTGCTCAGCAATGACGAGCTTAGGGCAAAAACCCATGAATTTAAAGCACGCATTGCTGCATATCTTGAAGAAACAGATGCCGAAATTGCCTCTTTGGAAGAAACGGCAAACAACGACCCCGATATGGATGCGGGCGAAAAGGAAGACCTCTACAACCAGATTGACAAAATGAAAAAAGCGCGCGACCGCCAACTGGAGGAGGTACTCAACCAAATTTTACCGCAGGCCTTTGCGGTGGTAAAAGAAACTGCCCGCCGGTTTAGCAACAATGAAACCCTTGTTGCCACCGCTACTCAACTTGACCGCGACCTGTCTGTTGAAGCCGATTACCTGACCATTGAAGACGATAAAGCCGTTTATAAAAATGAATGGACTGCTGCCGGCGGGCATATAAAATGGAACATGGTACATTTTGACGCACAACTTATTGGCGGCATTGTACTGCACCAGGGTAAAATTTCGGAAATGGCTACCGGCGAGGGTAAAACCCTGGTAGCTACCCTGCCTGCATACCTTAACGCCCTGGCAGGGCAAGGAGTACATATTGTAACCGTAAACGATTATCTGGCAAAGCGCGACTCGGAGTGGAACCGCCCTATTTTTAACTTTTTGGGCATTACCGTTGATTGCATTGACAAACACCGACCCAACTCGCGCGAGCGCCGAAAAGCCTACAACGCCGATATTACCTACGGAACCAACAACGAATTTGGCTTTGACTACCTGCGCGACAACATGGTGCGCTCACCCGAAGAATTAGTGCAGCGCAAATTGCACTATGCCATGGTAGATGAGGTTGACTCTGTACTTATTGACGATGCCCGAACTCCGCTCATTATTTCGGGACCCGTTGAACGGGGCGATGAACAGGAGTACGAAACCCTGAAACCCCGCATTGAGCGCTTAGTGCGCGCACAACAGGAGCTTACCCGAAAACTGCTGGTAAACGCCAAAGACCTTATAAAAGAAGGTAAAACCGATGAAAAAACCGGCGGACTGGCGCTCTTGAGAGCACACCGCGGCCTGCCCAAAAACAAACCCCTTATTAAGTTTTTGAGCGAACCGGGCATAAAAAATATTTTGCTTAACACCGAAAACTTTTACCTGCAGGAACAGGCCAAAAGAATGCCCGAAGTGGACCAGGAACTCTACTTTGTTATTGAAGAAAAAAACAACCAGGTAACCCTTACCGAAAAAGGTGTAGAACTTATTACCCTTACCGGCGAAGAAAACGATTTCTTTATTATACCCGATATTGGCGCTAAAATTGCCGAAATTGAAGCATCGGGTAAAACGCCCGAAGAAAATCAAAAAGCCAAAGACCTGTTGCTGCAGGATTTTGCCGTAAAATCAGACCGCCTCCACTCGGTTCACCAACTGCTTAAAGCATACACCCTTTTTGAAAAAGATGTAGAGTACATTGTACTCGAAGGAAAGGTAAAAATTGTTGACGAACAAACCGGCCGTATTATGGAAGGCCGCCGCTACTCCGACGGGTTGCACCAAGCCATTGAAGCCAAAGAAAGTGTAAAGGTAGAAGATGCCACCCAAACCTACGCCACCGTAACGCTGCAAAATTTCTTTCGCATGTACCATAAACTGGCAGGCATGACCGGTACCGCAGAAACCGAAGCCGGCGAGTTTTGGGAAATTTACAAGTTAGATGTAGTGGTGGTTCCTCCCAACAAACCCATTGCACGAAAAGATGAAGAAGACCTGGTGTACCGCACCGCCCGCGAAAAATTTAATGCCGTAATTGAAGAAATTGTAAAACTGCGCGATGCAGGCCGCCCTGTGCTGGTGGGTACCACCTCTGTAGAAGTATCGGAACTGCTGAGCCGTATGTTGCAAATGCGCAAAATACCGCACAACGTACTAAACGCCAAACAACATGCCCGCGAAGCCGAAATTGTAGCCCAAGCCGGTGTTGCCGGCGCCGTAACCATAGCCACCAACATGGCAGGCCGCGGTACCGACATTAAACTCGGCCCCGGCGTAAAAGAAGCCGGCGGATTGGCTATTATAGGCACCGAGCGCCACGACTCGCGCCGCGTTGACCGGCAGTTGCGCGGACGCGCCGGAAGGCAGGGCGACCCCGGCTCTTCGCAGTTCTACGTTTCACTCGAAGATAACCTCATGCGCCTTTTTGGGTCAGACCGCATTGCTTCCATTATGGACCGCGTGGGCTACAAAGAAGGAGAGGTTATTCAGCACAGCATGATTACCAAATCTATAGAGCGGGCACAAAAAAAGGTAGAAGAAAACAACTTCGGTATCAGAAAAAGGCTGCTCGATTATGACGAGGTAATGAACGTACAACGAAACGCCATTTACAGCAAACGCCGCCACGCCCTCTTTGGCGAGCGCTTGTCTTTAGACATTGCCAACTCTTTTGCCGATTTGTGCGATGAAACCGTAGCACAATACCACGAAAGCCACGACTATGGGGGATTTAAGAACAACGTGCGCATTACCTTTGCCGTTGATACCAATATTTCGGAAACCGAATTTAACACCCTTAAATCGGAATTGCTCTCCGACATGCTTTACCAGGAGGTAACCCACGCCTATAAACGCAAAACCACTGCCATAGCCAATGAAGCATACCCGGTGCTTAGCAGCATTTACCAACAGCGCGGCGACCAGGTAGAGCGCGTTTATGTGCCTTTTTCCGATGGCTCAAAACACATGAACGTAATTGTGCCCCTTAAACCGGCCGTTGAAAGTAAAGGAAAAATGCTGGTTACCGAATTTGAAAAATCGGTATCCCTGGGTTTTATAGATGAAGCCTGGATGGCACACCTGCGCCAGATGGACGAACTTAAAAACTCGGTACAAACGGCCGTTTATGAGCAAAAAGACCCGCTGCTTATCTTTAAACAAGAGGCCTACGGGCTTTTCAGAGACATGGTATCTGAAGTAAATGCCAAAATTACCGATTTTCTTTTTCAGGCAAACATACCGGTAGAAAAATCGGAAGATGTGCGCGAAGCCCGCACCACCCGCACCACCGATACCAGCAAACTCAAAACCTCCAGAACCGATACGGGCGCTTCGGGCATAGCCAACAACCAGGCCCCGCCGGCTACGCAACAACAAACCAACACAGAACCCCAAAAGCCACAAACTTTTAAACGCACACTGCCCAAAATAGGACCCAACGACCCCTGCCCCTGTGGCAGCGGACTTAAATACAAAAAATGCCACGGCAAACCCGGCAGCGAAAAAATTTTCTAACCCAACCGCAATGCCCCTATGCAGCCCGTTCATTTTGATGCCGGCCTGGCCGCCCTTATTGACCATACCCTGCTAAAACCCGATGCCACCGCCCCACACATAGAGCAGGTATGCAACGAGGCAGTTTTTTACCATTTTGCCGCCGTTTGTGTACCGCCCGTATTTGTAAAACAAGCCGCAGCAGCACTGGCCGGCACAGGGGTGCAGGTGGCAACGGTTATAGGGTTTCCGCTGGGATATAACCACACCGGCATAAAATTGGCAGAAATTGAACTGGCCGCCGCCGCCGGCGCCACCGAAATGGATATGGTAATAAACCTGAGCGCGCTTAAAAATGCCCGATTTAACTACCTGGAAAACGAAATTGCCGCCGCAAGCCAAATTACGCATCAGGCAAAAGGCGCCTTGCTGAAAGTTATTATTGAAACCGCATTGCTAACTCCACCCGAAATTGAGCAGGTTTGCCATATTTGCGCTGCTGCCGGAGCCGATTTTGTTAAAACCTCTACCGGTTTCAACGGCGCAGGGGCAACGGTGGCGGCCGTAGAACTCATGCGCAAAACCCTGCCGCCACAGGTTAAAATTAAAGCATCGGGCGGCATATGCACCCGGCAGGAAGCCTTAGATATGGTAAAGGCCGGCGCAAACCGGCTGGGGTGTTCGGCAAGCGTTAAAATTGTTACCCTATGAAAAAAATTTACCTTGCCCTGCTGCTGTGCCTGTGTGGCATAGTACACGCTGCGGCACAAACCGGACAAATAACCATTGCACCCAACCCGCAGGTAGCCCTGCTGCTTGAAGTACACAAAAATGCCAACGCCAAAAAAATAAGCCTGCCCGGTTTCAGAGTGCAAATTATTCAAGACGGCAGCCGCGAAGAAATACGCAAACAAAAAGCCGTTTTATTACAAAAGTTTACCGGTGTAAGGGCTTATGAAGTGTATGAACAACCTTTTTTTAAACTTCGGGCAGGCGATTTTACCAACCGCTTTGAAGCCCATAAATTGCTCAGCGACCTGAAAAGCGTATTCCCCCTTGCTTTTATTGTGCCCGATAAAATTAACCCCGCCGAACTGTAATACACCCGTTTACCCCCTGTGTTTGCCGCCCGGCAATGTAGCCGCAGCCATTACCCTGAAGGTAAACAAGAATGGCCAATACCAAACATCTTGCCTCGTTTATGGTTATATTTCTGTAAGTCATACAAATTGGGTGCGCCCGTTAGTCAGCACAAATGCTTAATTGGCAAACCTTACTTTTTGCAAGATAGCATCACTATCTTTGCCCTTTTAAACAGATACACAGAAACGCTTCAATTTATTGCCTATGGCGGTAGTTCTAAAAATGCAGATGAACCCAAACCTTTACCTGCGCGACCCCGCAGAAACCAAACTGGGGCGCAACATTATTGACCACAGTATAAGACTAATTGACGAAATTGGCTTTGAAGAATTTACCTTCAAAAAACTGGCATCGGCCATTCAATCTACAGAGGCATCGGTGTACCGCTATTTCGAAAACAAACACAAACTGCTGGTTTACCTCGTATCGTGGTATTGGGAGTGGGTAAAATACAAAATTGATATTCAAACCATTAACCTCAGCAACCCCCAGGACAAACTTCGGGTAGTTATTAATGTGCTCATCGAATCATCGGTTGAAGACCCCGCCACGCCCTATATCAACGAAACCCTGCTACACCGCATTGTTGTTTCAGAGGCAACCAAAACTTACCATATTAAACAGGTTGATGCCGAAAACAAAGAAGGCTTTTTTCTTACCTACAAATCATTGTGCAATAAAATTGCCCGAATTATTTCCGAAATCAACCCCACCTTTCCCTATCCGCACGCATTGGCCAGCAACATGGTAGAAATGGCCAACCATCATATTTACTTTGCCCGCCATCTGCCCAGCCTTACCGACGTGCGCGTTTCTGATACCGACTACAGCCAGGTTCAAAACCTGCTTGTCTTTTTCTCCTTCGGGTTGCTTCAGCATCAGCAACCCGGTTCATAAAGTTTTTTCTGCTCCCGTACTATGTAATTTTACCATAAATATCTAATTTACAGCCGCTTTAACCGGCGCGGCCGGACATGCCCAAAGGCGCCCTGCTTTGCAAAACACCAAACCTCCCTGCCCTATGAAAAAAGCCTTCTGCCTCCAACCAATGTCTGTTATGGCATTCGTGTTCTTTTTACATGCCGTTTTCAGCGGTTGCGCCGGCCGCGAATCATCTTATAAAAATTACGATGCCTCCTCCCCCGCCACCTACCGGTCAGAGGGCGAGGCTGCCACCGACCAGGCAGCGCCCGAAAGCAGTGACGCCGGCGGCAGTACCGATGAAAGAGGGTTAACCCTCAACCCGTCGGGTGGTAAACAAAACGTTGCACTTACCGCCTCCAAAATTATAAAAAACGCCAGCATAAAACTACAGGTAGAAAAATATGCAACCGGCCTTAACCAGATAAAGCAAATAGTAACCCGCCAGGGTGGGGTAATAAGCGCCGAAAACGAGTATAACAGTCCCTACCGTTTGGAAAATAACATGGTCATAAGAGTGCCCGCACAACAATTTGACACGTTGGTTACCCAATTGCTTGCCGTTGCCATTTATGTGGAAAACAAACAAATAACCTCCGAAGACGTAACCGAACAGTATGTAGATATTGAAGCACGAATGAATGCCAAAAAACAGGTGGAAGCCCGCTACCTCGACATACTGAAAAAAGCCGGCAAAATAGACGAAATCCTGTCGGTTGAACGCCAACTGGGTATAATCAGAGAAGAAATTGACGCCGCACAGGGCAAACTCAAATATTTTGACAGCCGGGTGCAGTACAGCACCATTAACCTCAACATCTACCAGCAACTCGATTATACCGCACCCTCACCCGACCGCCGGTTTACCGGCCGCATTAAAGAGGCATTTTTAGCCGGCTGGAGAGGATTGCTGGAATTTTTGGTGGGACTGGTAAATATTTGGCCATTCTTGCTGATTATAATTGCCGCCCTGTGGGCAATTACCCGATGGCGCAGAAACAAACGCAACACCAAAAAACAAACACCTGTTTTACCTCCAAACCCCGCCAACAACCCCTGATATACCTTAAAACCAAAAGAAACATACCACATCTTATGACAGACACCCCCCAAATTAACCGCCCTATAAGAGTACTCATTGCCAAAGTTGGCCTTGACGGACACGACAGGGGCGCAAAAGTTATCAGTTCGGCATTGCGCGATGCCGGCATGGAGGTAATTTATACCGGGCTTAGGCAAACCCCACAAATGGTGGTAAACGCCGCCCTGCAGGAAGATGTAGATGCCATTGGTGTAAGTATTCTTTCAGGAGCGCATATGACCGTTTTTCCAAAAATTATTGCCCTCATGAAAGAAAACCAAATGACCGATGTATTGCTTACCGGTGGCGGTATAATACCCGATGAAGACCGCGAAAAACTAAGTGAAATGGGTGTTGGCGAACTTTTTCCGCCCGGAGCCGAAACCGCCGATATCGTAAACTATATTACCCAATGGGTACAGCAACACCGCAATTTCACCTTTTCAGGCAATAAATAACCTGCCCGCAAGCACCAAAGCAACCCGCAAAGCCACTGCTTAACATATGGGCAAAATCTGCGCCGCAAAGCGCCAAAATGGTGAAAAATGCCCCCCAAAACAGGCTTTTTTCCTAAAAAGTATGCACAATTTTAATCAAAAAGTTTTTTTTTCATGAAAAAGCAGTAATTTTACGCCCGAATTAACAAAATGGTTCTTTATGAAAAATTACAAACAATTGTCTGTAGGCTTGGCTTTATCGCTTTTATGCCTGGCCGGCTCTAACGCCTTTGCACAAAGCGAGGGGGATTTACCCAAAAATGCAGTAGCCGGTAAATGCTATGCAAAATGTTTAATCCCCGATCAGTATGAAACCGTAACCGAGCAAATCCTGCTCAAAGAAGCTGGTTCCCGCATCGAAGTTGTTCCCGCCGTTTATGAAACTGCCAATGAGCAACTTTTGGTAAAAGAAGGCT
>MTCR01000129.1 GCA_002212725.1 Sphingobacteriales bacterium TSM_CSM
CATGCTCATGAAAATAATCAACACACATATACCCCCCCCCCATATATGTTGGCTTGCAGGCAATTGTAAGCTATGCCGTACTGCGCCCTCCCTAATACCATAGTAAGTTTGCTCACGTTTTATACGCCCTGTTTTCCTGCCCTTTTGGGGTAAGGAAGCGGGAGGTTATCTATTTTATCATTCAAAAATCATCTCTAATGAAAACATTTTATTTCAAAACAATGCTGAACATCGGGTTTATTTGGGCTTTGCTTGCAGCCCTGCCTTGTGTGCAAACGCTTATGGCACAATACAGCAACCGAAACATCATTATCACCCCGCCCCAAAAACTTAGCGAAGGCGTGGAGGATAATGAGGTAGTTTATGAGTACTCATATATAACTAATCCATCTGGAATAAAAACTGTCTCCTCATTAGCTTACAAAGTACACTTTGTGAGTAAATCCAGTAGGGATACTTGTGCTTCTTTTGATTTAAAAGACCCTAAAAATAATCCTTACCAAAATCTGCCCTACAAAGAAAGTAAAAAGCCACTTTACTACTATCTAACCGATTTTAAGACATACGACCTCAGCAACGAAAAGCCGCAAACTATTATTCAAAATTTTTTCCCGGAAGCGGAGAAAGTTATCCAAGAGAAGGGCTGCTTTAGCTTAATGGCAACCCAAGTTGAACCATTGCAACAGCCTAGTTCCCTGAATATGGATAAACAATTTGTAGCCATAGCATACACCCTTATAGCAGAATTAGACCACAACAAGTGCAGATATTCTTCTATGGGAATGGCTGACTATAGGGGAGTGCTGTTTCAAACTACCATACTTGTATTAAACAACAAAGGGGAGGTCATTGCCAAAGTAATCAGTAATAGAACCAATTGTCAAAGGGTAGAAATTGATAACACGGGCAGATACATAGCATTTTCTTATGGTTCTACTATGGAGGATTTTGAAAACGTAGAAGACGGTTACAAAATTTATGACTTGGGTGAACAGGCTTTGCTGGTAAACAAAAAAGTAACGCATGTTAACGGTTGTGTTTTTGAAATGGATTATTGTCGTTGTTCTTACGAGAATAACCAGTTTGTTCCTACCGCAACAACATATAGTTTTTATATGTTGCCTGAAAGAGTGGTATATACCAAGCCTTTTGAAAGAGGGCAAAAACCTACTCTCAAGGAGTTTTGGGATAGATTAATACAGTTTTACCCTAAGACATCGGGCAACTTGCCCAAAGACTGGAAAAAGCCCGATAGCATTTACTATTTGTTTGAAGAATCTTTTACCAAAGAAAAATTGTAAACTATGAAAAACACAAACTATATTCTGTTCATAATAGCACTATCATTCTATCAAACCTCGTTAGCGCAATTTGTTTTGCAATACAAAACGTGTTATACCTGCCCGGCAAATAATTTTCAGGAAAACTTGGTTTCAGATGATTTTGGCAGAAGACCTACGGGCAGCCGTTGGCATAAAGGTTTAGATTTTAGCCCCGCAGCCGGCGATGGCGATGTAGGCTATGAATTGCTGGCATTACAAACAGGAACAGTAGTACAGTTAAACACCGCCACCAGTTACAAGTATATTACTGTTCAAAGTCCCGCCACACCAACACAGCCAGCTATTATTTATGGGTATGGACATATCTTTACTGATATAGGTAGCGAATGTGGTACTTTTAAATTCCAAAATATGCAAGCTCCGTATGATGACACTCCGGCAATAATTTTTAAGGACAATGCCAATGGCTTTATCCACGCTATTTCTACCGTTAACGGGCATGTATTGTATAATGGTAGTATACACGAAGTTTCTAATCAGGTTGTAGCCGGACAGAGTATTGCCCCATTAGGCAGTTCGGGTGGTTTTGCAGGAGCAGGGCATGTGCATCTATATAATTTTACCATACCAAATCAGCAAAATCCGGGAGGCAATACAGTACTCTATAATGCAGGCGACTACTTCTTTAATTTCAAAAATCCGCTTGAATTTTTGAATTACGCTCCGGCAGAATACACACTAAATATTACACCTACGCTTACTTATGTTCCTGCCCAGTATTCAAGTTTCAGAGTGCGATGTTCTATTAATGGCGAGCCTGTACCTGATCCTACTCCTAACAGACATGATACCGCCATGGATATAGACAAGGTGGAGTTGTTCATTAAAAAAACCACAGAACTCAATGACGCTTACACCTTACTCAAAGGCACGTGGTTAGAAAGTTTGATTTGCAATGGTGGTTTAGCTAATAGTAACCGATATCCCTCTCCGGGATTCCCCGCCCATAATACGCCTGCACCGGTAACAGATGCACCTTTTCCATTTGGAGGCGTAGATATGGCACATCCAGATGAAGATGCACCGGAAACAGGGTTAGGCAGTGTGCTTAGAACAGGCATACATTCATACGCCTATAATACCAATCCTTACGACGACTACTACTTTTCAGACCTAAAATTGCGCCTTCATAAAGATGACGATTACTCAGACACGGATATTCAGTATGCGTACATTACGGAGGATGCCCGTTATCCGGATAATGAGTATGCGTTGTATGCCCGATTGGTAACGGTAACAGGGGAGGAGTATCACAGCGACTTTTCTGCGGCTAACCCTAATACTTTAGTCATAGACAACTTCCGCCCGTATATAAAAGAGGTGCTAATTACCCAGGGCGGATTTCCGCGCTACCATGCTCAATGGACATGGAATGCCGCTTACGACAACGGCGCGGGCAACCCGCCCGGGCGGTTAGAATATACGCTTGTTACCCCGTTAACCCCCGCAACAACTGTTGAGCCTATGGAAATTCATATTATGGCATCAGAACCTATGGACGAAATTACCTTTACCATAGGCAATAATGCCACTTTTCACAATGCCTTAGACTACACCGAAAACAATACAATTGCCTGGTTCGAGGTGTCGCCCGCCTTCCTTGAAGGGCTGGGAACCGGCGACCAGATATTAGGCATTATCGGGCAAGACCTTACCCTCAATGAACTTACGGGCTTCCCCTTTTCGTCCAACCCATATACTGCGGTGCAATTACCCCATCGCACCGGAGCAAGCGCGTGGAGCGTTTCATTTCCGCAAACCACAGATGTTGCCCACTTTTTTCATATTCCGCCTTGCGTACCCGGTTCGGGAGGCGGAGGTATGCTGGCATCGGGCGAGCCTTGTTTTCTTAGTGCCGAGATAATGCCGTTAACCAATTGCGGTACAGCCTTTAACCCCGAAAACCAAACCCTATGCACCAATACGCAACTGGCATTGTACAATGTATCTTGCGATGCTTGTTCTGATGATGTGATATGGGATTTTGACGGCGCAACTGCCATTTTTATAGAAGACCCCGATAACCCTTATTACCTGGTAAGTTGGAGCGAACCGGGCGATTACATAGTATCGCTTACCCTTTCGGGCGAGTTGGCATACAACCAAATTTCGGTTTTTGAGATGCCAATAACCGTATCAGAAACGCCCGATTGCATTGGTGGCAGCACACCGCCCCAAGTTACGGCAACCATTACGCCGGCATGTATAACCGGTAGTGGAGGTGTGGCAATTCAAGTATCGCCCGTCGGTGATTATAGCTTCACCTGGGTTCAAAACAACCAAACTGTTTTTGAAGGTCAAAACCTATCCGACGCAGACGAAGGAACTTACACGTTGCTTCTGCTAAATAATACCAGCGGCTGCTTATCTGTTCACGAGTTTCAAATACCGCTAATAGCCATGCAGGTTGCCGCCGTTAGCGAAGTATGCAACCCCGGAAGCAACTCTTACAGCCGAACTTTTTCTATTAACAGTTTGGAATTTAACCCGCTATATTGGGTAACCGATAATGCAACAGGAGCATCGCAACCCGATGTGTACCTTACAGCCACCACTTTTACCATAGAGCAACTTCCCCACAACTATACCATTACCTTTTTAGACAATTGTGGCGAGTACGGCTCATTTTCGGGCACGCATAATTGTTGTGCAATAGCCGAGGGAAGCGTTCAGGTATTTAATTTCAACTGCCTTCAAACACCAACACATAATTACATAAACATATATTTATCTTTTCCACCAAACAGTGGATTGTACACCCTTCCGGTTTATTATATGAGTACCGGCGCGCAATTGACAGATTGGTATTGGAATACAGACGAAGGGGGTCCGGTAACAACAGGTTTTGGCTTCGGGTTTTTCGTACCAATTGAGGCTGCAAACGAAAATTTTCAACTACAGGTTACCAACGAAGATGGCTGTATATTTGTGTATTCTTTTAATTGTAACGGAGAATGGGTCGAAGGCAATGATATTATTCCCGGTCCGCCCAATACTCAGGCAGCGCCTGCTTTTTCGGGCAATTTTCCTGTTTCTTTTTCTGTATGTTCCGGCACGGAATTATGCATACCCTATAGCGTATCTGACCCCGATTTTCCGATTGCAGTTGCTATTGACAACAACCCCGCCGGCTTCGATATAGAAGAGCGCAATATAGTTCAGGATGCACAAAGCAGAAGCGGTATATTATGCTTTACCCCCCAAGCTGCCCAGGTTGGCGAACAAACTATTTCGCTTATTGCCATAGATGGGCGTGAAAACCTTCCGTGGTACAGCTATCATCACATTACAGTTAATGTACTCTGCTGCCCCACCGGTTTCAACCACCCGCAAGAGCTAACCGCCGTGTACGATTGCA
>MTCR01000003.1 GCA_002212725.1 Sphingobacteriales bacterium TSM_CSM
GTTGTATCGCCAACGGTAATAATATCGTTGTGGTAAATAGGCTGTCCGTTAATGGTAACCGTTTGCGAATTAACCAAGGTGCCGTTTTTTGATTTTTTCCATTGCCATAGGTTGTTTATACACCGCCATTGCCCGTCGCGGATGTACCATTTGTTGTGAGCGTATTCCAGTGTGGCGTGGTATCGGGATATGTATTTGGTATAATTTTCTACAATCGGTATATCGTTATCATAGGGGTTTTGCTTATCGTACCAGCCAAGCGTAAGAATGCTTTTACCTTTTTTTCGCAGCAGTTGGGAGAGGTGGTATTGCCTGCCATATTCATCGCCGTTCATTATTTGCAGGGTAAGTGTATTTTTGGTAACAGGTTTAGGCGGGGTTTGGGGTGGGTTAGGCGGTGAAATGGTTTGTGATGCCGGTATATAGCGCAAAAGTTCCAATGCGGAGCCGAACCGTTTTGACGGGTCGGGGTGGAGGCATTGCCCGAGAATTGTAATCCAGTTATTTGATAAGTTTTGGCGGTACGTTTGCGGGGGTGTAAGTTGTCCTTTTTTTACTTTGTCAAAAAACAGTTGCCGGTTTTGGGTAAATTCTTCAAAATCGCCAAAGGGCAGTTTTCCCTGGGTAAGCAATTCATACATCAAAACACCAAAGCCGAAGATATCGGTAGCCGGTGCAACAGAGCGGAAGGCTGTTTTTACATCTAATTGTTCGGGAGGCATATATACTACCGTGCCGAATACATTTTTTACATGTCCCCGCCAGTCGGCCCTTGTACTTCTGTTTTGGAGGAAGCCGGATATGCCAAAATCGCTGAGCATGGCAATATGTTCTTTACCGAACAGGATATTTTCGGGTTTAAGGTCGCGGTGGATGATGCCCGAAGAGTGGAGTTGGTGCAGCCCCATGAGTATATTACCGGCAACCCGGTTAACCGAAGGTTCGTCCCAATGCCGGTTCATTTTTTGTCTGAGGTCGCCATTGGGGCAATATTCCATTACAATAAAAGGGTTTCCGCCGCATTGTCCCCGGTTAATACTTTGCACAATAAAAGGAGAGGCCACTTTACCTGCTTCGTATTCGCGGGTAAAACGCCCCATAACTTCTTCATGGTCTTTTGGATGAATTTCCCAAAGGTGGAGAATTTTAACGGCAAATTCTCTGTTTAAGTTATCATGAACCAGATAAACGGTTCCAAAACCTCCGCTTCCGATTTCTTGTTGTACCGTATAGGTTGAGGCGGGAGTTTGCAGTATATTACCCGGTGCGAGGCGCAGTTTTTGGGGTATTGTACCTTTTGCAGGGGTATAACTTTCAATTACCAACGGTTGGCGGCAGTTGGCACAATTTGCAGCCTGATATTGATTTAAAAACCCACAATACGAACATGTTTTCATAGAAGAAACATTACATGCAACAGCACAGGCAGGCGGGGTTGGCTTTCTTTAGATGTTTGTACATGCATAAATCAGGGTAGGGCAATCTGCTCTGTTGTGCTGTTTAATTTTCGGTATCAACATTTAAGCCGCACCACCAATGCAACCGGTACTATTAGCATAGCCAACAGATGAGGGCGGTTGGCGGCAAGAAGCGGTAAATTGGTTACTACAGCCATAACCGGCAGCGGTTATTCATCATCTTCTTTCAACACCTCAAAGCGATAGATAACATTGCCTATCATGATCAGATCTTTATCTTTCAGTTCGGCCAGTTGTGTTACCTGAACAAAAGTAGCGCCGTTTGAACTGGTATCGCGCAACAACCATTTATTGTCCTTAAACTCAATTACAGCATGTTCTCCTTTTGAGATACTTTGGTTGTTAGAGTCAAGGGTTTCCCTGTTTAGCATTGTGTTGCCCTCAAAAACCAACGCTTTTTTACCTTTAAGCAGGCTTAACCTGAATTTTGGCTGTTTAAGCCCGAAGTTCATTGATTCGATGCTGCTGGTTTTAGCCAAGTTGGGTTGCTTTACGGGCACTTCTTCAATTTTTTGTTGCACTACATATGGTTCGCTGTTGTTGGTTCCGCAGTTGGGACAAATTACCTCACCCGGACGGAGCGGGTAACCACATTTACACTTACGGGTTTTACCCGATAAATCTTCCTGATTTCCGGTTTCGCGGTTGCTTCGGCTGTCTTTCATGGTTGTGCGCACCATATTGTTGTCGCCCGAATCGAGTACAGTTTCCCTGTTTACATCGGCATTGCGCACATCTAACTGGGTTTCGTTCAAGGCATTATTGCCATGTTGTCCCAGTTCTTCGGCATCTGGTGTGGGGTATATCTGTTGTTGCTGCAGCGGATTGTTGCATTTAATGCAAAATCGGGTATTTGCCTGATTAACATAGCCGCATATAAGGCATTTTTGCATAAGTATTTCTGTTTAATTGTTTGCTAATAATTGTCTGTGGTATCGGGTTTAACTGGCTCGGTTTCGGTTTCCGGCCGGGTGTTTTTGTTGTCGTCATTGTTATTTGTTTCCTTGTTGCCTTCTGTGTTGGCATTAGTTGATTTAGGTGGCTGGATTGGTTGATTTACTTTATTTGCCGTGTCTTTGGAAGTAACCACCTGTGTTTTTTGTGCAGATGCATTCTTGTTTGGCAACGGAATTGGCACCGGCGGCAGTTTTTGACCTGTTACAGTATTTCCCTGTTGGTTTCTGTTGTTTTGAGGGTTAACAACGGGTAATTTCTTTGTTGAATTATATGGCTGTTTGGTTTTACTGGTTTCGGGTTGACTGGGGATTGGGTCTTGAATTTCAACAGTGCCTTCCGGAGGTGCGTTGGTAATAGTTTCGGCAGGAGTTTTATCGTGTGCAGTTTTAATTTGAAATATTGATTTTGTCCAAAATTTTAAAAATACCGCAGCCAGCACCAATGCCAGCAAAAAGTAAAGGAACACTTTAGTCTGATTTCCCGATTTCCTTTTAACGGCAGGCGTGTTTTCAAAGAAATTTTCGTCAATAGAGGCGGTTGTTTTGGGCGATTTAACATGCGCCGTTTCGTTTGCGGCGGCACGCTTTTCATCATATATTTCTACCAAAATGGCAGTAATATTATCATAGCCGCCTGCATTATTTGCCGCATCAATCAATTGGGTGCAAGTATTGCCAATTGCCTTATTTTTATTGATAAATGTTTCTATTTGGCTATCAGACAGCATGGCGTTTAAACCGTCGCTGCACAGGAGCAGTATGTCAGATTTTTGCAGAACCAGTGTTTTTGTATCGGGTTTTATGGGGTCTTTGGTTTGTCCCAAATGTTGTGAGATAAAGTTACTGTCGGGGTGTGCCCGGGCTTCTTCGGCAGAAATTTTACCTTTTTTTACAAGTTCCCACACGGGTGCATGGTCATCTGTAGTAAGCGTAAGGCGTTCATTTCTGGACAGGTAGCACCGGCTATCGCCCACCCAGGCAATATAGGCTCTAAATTCCTGTATCCATACAATTACAATTGTAGTTCCCATTCTTGCGTGCGCGGGATTGGTCAAAGCAACGGTAATAATGGCGTTGTTGGCTGCATGAATTACTTTTTCAAGGAATTCACAGGCATCTCTGTCGGTGTATTGTTTATTTTCGAGTTGTAAAAATTTTTCCTTAATGGTTTCAATAGCTATGCGCGATGCTACTTCGCCGGCTTCTTCACCACCCATACCATCAGCAATAGCGAACAAGGCGCCTTTTTTACCAATGATTACTTCATTGTTGTCAAAAAACCACTCACCCAAATCCAGGCTACGGCAAACCAGAAAGTCATCTTCGTTATGACTCCTTACTCTGCCGGTATTGGTTCGGGCAGCAATATAAATTTTCATGGTTTCACTCATATTGCTTCCTTATTAATATTGTTGGTGTGGTTTTATAAGCCAGGTTCATTAAATTTTCCCTTTTAATTTTGTTCCGGCAGGTTGTGAACAGGTTAGTCATCAACTGCCGTATTGAAGTTGGGAATAGGCACAATAAGACCGATATCGGAGCCTGCAACAGCAGAAACAATTCCAATGGCAATAGGTCTTCCATCTCTGAAAACAAAAACAGGTCCGCCGGAATGACCGCTGCCGAAAGATTTGTCAGACACATTAATCATTCCGTTGGTAACACCGTCTTGTGCTATAGTTGCTTCGCTGAACAAAGGCGCCAGTTTTTTCTTTGAAACGAGGTTTAACCCGCCGGTATAGCCATAAGTATAAACCTTTTCGCCGGCTTTCAGTTTTCTGGCTAATACGGGGTCGTAATCAATTTCAGATTGGGTATTAATATTTACGTACGCCCAATCGGTTTTACTGTCGTTTGCTACTTTAAGGTCATACCCTTCGTATTCCCGTTCTACATCTTTGTCGGCGTTAAAAATGAATTGTTTATAAGTAAACTGAACGGGAGTTTTGCTGCTTGAGCGGGCGGTATAGGTAATATCTAATTGCCCGCCTTTGTTTTCAAAATCATTAATTGCGGCCAGGGTATTGCTTTCATCTTGTAAGATAATAGAACGGTAACGCCAGGGTTGAATTACATGTCTTGCAGTAACAAATTTACCATCGTTGCACATAAATCCGGTGCCCGAAAAGGGGAGGTTAAATGATTTGATTTCTCCGTCTTCGGTAGAAATTTTGAGGTCTTTTATTTCTACAATATAAACATCGCCTTTTGAAATAACCTGTGCCGGGTTAGCCGGTGGTGTAGCTGCAACATTG
>MTCR01000034.1 GCA_002212725.1 Sphingobacteriales bacterium TSM_CSM
AAGTTGCATGATTTTGTCAAACTGTTCGTAATAATAACCGCCAAAAGTATGTGACCATTGTGTGATGCCAAAAGTGTCTGTTTTTAATACATAAGCATCGCCGTTAGTTTGCCATGTAGTTCCCGGATGTTGTGTACCCACTATCATATAGCCGTTTGACACAGGTATGATATGCGTACCTCCTGTAAAATAGTTGTTTCCATAAAACCGCTCCCACAATACATCGCCTTGGGGGTTGGTGCGAATAAGCCAGATACGGTACACTTGGGATGAATGATTGTATCGGTAGCCCAAAATTAAATACCCTCCATCGGGCAGTTGCATCAGGTGCTCGCCGCCTTCCGAGTTGTTGTCGGTGCCGTAGTATCTGTCCCATTCTATATTGCCTTCGGCATCGGTTTTGATGAACCAATTTTGTGCATAGTCGTTGGGGAAATTTTGCGAAAAACCAACCATGGCAAACCCGCCATCTGAAGTTTGAATAACGTCTTTGGGAGCTGTTGTTTTTAAACTGTTCAAGTAGGTACGCAACCAAACAGTATCGCCATTTAGGGCGAGTTTAACCATTGCATATCCATAAATCTGGGTTATATGGTTGTAATAAGCAGTGGCGGATATTACAAAATCATCTCCTGATTTGTAGTAAATATCAGCATCAACAAAACTTTCATAGCTTTGTCCGTAGGGAATTGACCAAACTGTGTCGCCACACATATCTATCCGGACATAGTACATATTGTAATACCCAACCGTAGAACTCCATGAAGAACCACCTGCTATGTAGTCCCCATTATCTAATAACACTAATGATTTGAAAGCCTCTATTTGAGCATTATAGTCAAAAACTTTACCGGGCAAACATTCACTCTGAGCTAATAAACAGTGGTTTAAAGCACCTGTCAAAAGTGCTGCAAAAATTACTTTCTTCATAGCAGAGGGTTACTTAGAGATGAATAATTTAGCCGTTTGAGTTTGTCCGTTTTGCAGAATAATTTGTATCAGATACAAGCCATTTGGCAAATTATCGGGAAGAAGCAAGGGGGAATTAGTATAAGTAAAATCTGCCATCTTGCGCCCGTGTAGATTAAATAAAGTAGTAGTATTCCATTGCAGATTGACGGCAATGCTTATGCTGTGGGTGGCGGGGTTGGGGTAAACAAATAACTCCCCCCCTTGCCCCCCCTCAAAGAGGGTGGGAGTTTCTGGTATGCCCACCGTCCAATCGCAGCCATTGTAGGGTGGGCAGGGGTTGCCGAGGCTATCTGTGCGAATGACCCATGCATCCTGATTGTTGGGAAACACCCTGCCGCAAAAACCCGCCAACATAAAACCGCCATCAGGAGCAGAGGCAAAGTCCCATAAATACTCCGAACGATTGGCTACTGTTTCGTAGCGGTAGGTTCTGCTCCAAAGACTGTCGCCCGCTGCACTGATTTTAAACAACCAACCATCAGGTGAACCGCCACCTGTGCCAAAAGTAGCTGTGCTTCCTAATATCATAAAATTCCCATCGGAAAGTTGCATGATTTTGTCAAACTGTTCGTAATAATAACCGCCAAAAGTATGTGACCATTGTGTGATGCCAAAAGTGTCTGTTTTTAATACATAAGCATCGCCGTTAGTTTGCCATGTAGTTCCCGGATGTTGTGTACCCACTATCATATAACCGTCTGTTATGGATATGATATGCGCGCCGTGCGTAAAATAGTTGTTTCCATAAAACCGCTCCCACAATACATCGCCTTGCGGGTTGGTGCGAATAAGCCAGATACGCACCACTTCGGATGCCAGGTTATTACGTCTGCCCAATATTAAATAGCCTCCATCGGGCAGTTGCATCAGGTGTTCGCCACCTTCCGAGTTGTTGTTGGTGCCAAAATATCTGTCCCATTCTATATTGCCTTCGGCATCGGTTTTGATGAACCAAATTTTTGCATAGTCGTTGGGAAAGTTTTGTGAAAAACCTACCATTGCAAACCCGCCATCAGAGGTCTGTATTACGTCCTTGGGTCCAGTCGTTTTTAAACTGTTCAGATAGATGCGCAACCAAACAGTATCGCCGTTCAGGTTGAGCTTAACCAAACCATATCCATAAATCTGAGTTATATGGTTGTAATAAGCAGTGGCGGATATTACAAAATCATCTCCTGATTTGTAATAAATATCAGCATCAACAAAACTTTCATAGCTTTGTCCATAAGGAATTGACCAAACTGTGTCGCCACACATATCTATCCGGACATAGTACATATTGTAATACCCAACCGTAGAACTCCATGAAGAACCACCTGCTATATAGTCCCCATTATCTAATAAAGCTATTGATTTGAAAGCCTCTATTTGAGCATTATAGTCAAAAACTTTACCGGGCAAACATTCAACTTGAGCTAATAAACAGTGGTTTAAAGCACCTGTCAAAAGTGCTGCAAAAATTACTTTCTTCATAGCAGAGGGTTACTTAGAGATGAACAATTTAGCCGATTTCGTATCGCCTCCGGCAGATTTCAGGAATAAAATGTATAACCCATTGGGCAATTCGAGGGGCAGAGGTATAGATTGTCCGATATAAGTATAAGTTACCACAGGATGTCCATGCAAGTTGTAAAGCGTAGCCTTTTCCCACTGTATATTGTTTACAAAGTTGATTGTATTCGCAGCAGGGTTGGGATATAGCCATGAAGCATTTTTAAGCTGGCTTGTTTGGTTTAGGCGTTTATTGCCTTCATTGACCGGTTGCGGAACACGGTAGTAGGTTTGCAGGCGGGGCATTGCCAGCAGTGATTGTATATAAGCAGTTGTGACCAAGCCGTCGCTTTCGGCAAGGGCTTCAAAATCTGCGGCTTCCTGCCCGGTCAAATCATACAGGCTTCGCCTATTTTTAACCACCTCTTCCAGCAGTTTGTAGTAGTCTTTCAGGTTGGGATTTACGGAGGTGTCGGCGTTTAACAACAGGCGGTAGTGCCTTACCATGGCGGTATCGCCCTGTTGCAGGTATGCGCCCAGCAACATGGTTTTGGCTTCGCGGGTATCCAATTCGGTTAAAAACTCAATTGCCTGTTGTTGGGTAGTGTCCTGCTGCAAATAGTATTGCACTGCCCGTGTGGTACGGACAGATAGTTCATTATCCGAAACCGAATTGTTTCTGATATCATTGGCAAGGTCTTCGGGGCTGCCGTTTCCTACCCCTGTCATTCCCTCAAAACCATTTAAATTGGGTAAATCGGGGCAAGCGTTCGGGTCTGTTTGTTGATTAGTACAATTCTCTACATCAATTAAATCTGCTTCACCTGCTTTATTTGGAATGGTAGTGGAAGGGGTTCCGTTGGCAAAATACCAGAAAGAAACGGGTGTGGCTGCATAAATATGAACTTGTCCGGCATCGTAAAACAGGTTGCCTGCGGTTTGACTTGGACCGCAGCCGGTACCCTGATTGCCTAAAGCTGCCGGTTCATAAGTGCCGGTTGTAATGTCGTTGATGAACCAGGGGTATCGGTATTCACCAATGCCGCTTGCGGCAAAATTGCTAAAGTTGTTGCATTTTATTTGCAAATCAGTGTTATTACCTTCTATGGTAACTCCCTGATAAAGATTATTGAACGTGTTGGCAAATATGCGGCTGCCGCCGGCGCTTTGGTGGCTTACCGCACCGTAACCAAAATCAGACCCAATTAGAGTATTGGGGTTTATGTTTCGGAAAGTATTGCCTGCCAGGGTATAATTTGTGGCATAGTGGAAAAAAGTATTGTAAATGTTGTCTTCAAAGATTGATTCGGTAATTTGGTCTAAATTGCTGCCGTTTGCTACAAAGCCGTAATAGTTATTTTCAAACCGGGTTCTCCATATTGTTGCACGGGCACCCCATTCTATAGCACCGTAGGTATCTACACCTTTATTAAACCCGCTTATTATTGATTGGGTACTAACAACATTTGGGTTGGGTGCTACAGGAAACATGCCATAGGGAGGACCTACGTAAAAATCTGATTGATATGCCAAAATGGCAATGCGCTCATCGTTAGCTGCTTCATAACAATCATTACCATAACCAAGGCTGTTTCTAAAGGTGCAGTCTCTGAAATGTATGTTTTGGTTGTTTATGAGTACCACCTGAGCCAAAAAACAACCCGAATGGGCTTTGGTAAGTTCAAACACACAGTTATTAAAATAACTTGCTGATGCGTGTTGATACAACCCGCTTAAAAAACTCATATTGTTGTTTTTAAAAACCGTATTGGAAACCCTTACAATACCGCCGCCCCAGTTAAACCATTTCATGGCGGTTATGCCTGTGCGCGCTTTTTCTAAGGTACTGTTTGTAATTTGCAATACCCCCTGATTGGTTTCGGGCCATTGCGGTAAATTGGGGTTGCCTTCTACCACTATTCCGTCCCAATTTTTATGACAGGTAAGGGTAGTAAGCAAGGATCGGTCAATGATTACTTTTGCTCCGGGTTCTATGTAGATGCCCGATTGTTGTGAGGTAAAATCGGCATCGGCAAAGTACAGGCGGCTGTTTTTAATTTCTAATTTAACGCCGCTTTTTACCCGAATAACCCCCTTGATGTGCATAATTCTATCCTGCCACGTTTCATCGGCGGTAATATCAGTGTTATTTTCGTAGTGATACTCCTGTTCGCACCGGCAATCGTTACAACGACCCAAATAAGGTATAGTGGTTACAGTTG
>MTCR01000002.1 GCA_002212725.1 Sphingobacteriales bacterium TSM_CSM
AATTGGAAACTGTTTTTGGCAGTGCATCAGGAGGCATCCTGCGTATCAATACCGATATTATTATTCCGTCAGGTAAAGAAATAACGCTGGAAAACATTACTTTTGAGTTTGGCCCCCAAGGACGTATTATAGTACAACGCGGCGGCAGTTTGCGTTTTGCCGGTTCATTAAACACCCCCGTTATCCTGCGCGGACTTTGCAACAGCGTTTGGCAGGGCATACAGGCAGAAGGTCCCGGCTGGGGCAACCAACGCCAAACAGCGCCCATTATAAACTATGGCAAAATTTACGACCTTGCCAATACCCAATATGCCATACAAGACGCCATTATAGGCATAGCCGGTATGCGGCTGCCGCTGATTGATGTAAATGCCATAACTTTCCAAATTGAAGATGCCCTCAATCTTTATGTTGTAAACGGCGGAACTGCCGATTTTATGCCCAACCTTACCTCGGTATTCTTAAAAACCTACACCAACTCTGCCACAGCCCAAAGCACAAGCGGCGGGATAGTGCACCTTACACAAGGCGGATTGCTGGAAGGTAATTTCCAAGGCATCAACCTAAGCTGGTTCGATAACTTAAATAACGCATCCGGCAGTGTTCCGTTTATTTCCCAATGTGAGCTTACCAAATTTTGGGGTGCTTCGCTGCCTTTTCCGTTTAATACCGCCCCCTTGTCGCCCGATGCAATTCTGCCCGAAACCGGCATTTATTGCGAAAGCTACCGCTACCTGCCTGTTTACAACAACAATTATTTTTTCGGCCTTAAGTATGGTATTCGCACTTTTGAGTGCCAACTTCTAAAAATTGGCTCTCCTGCAACAAATGGTGGCAATACCGTTGAAAACTGTAAAGTAGGCATTTCTGTTTCAAATTCAGTACTCTCCACCTCTCTCACCGAAGCCATTAGCATATATGGCAATACACTTAGCGGCAATAGAATAGGCATACAGAGTGCCGGTTCTGCTGTATATATCACCAACAACAGTATTAGCGGCTCAAACGCCGTTTATACCGATGCAAGCGGTGCTATAACCGGTGTGCAAATGGGTGTTTTTTTGCAGGGTGCCGATTTTACGGTTAAATACAACCAAATACACCATCTCATTATTGGCATTGGCTTGCTAAACAATGAACAAGATATAGACCTTATAGAAGAAAACCAATTCACCGCCACCTTGGTAGGCGGTTGGTCTTTGGGCGACAACGACGGTGCTTATTTCCATTGTAACCAATTTAACGGTTATTTCTATGCCCTTCTGCTGCAAGATTATTTTGTAACGCCCGGACTAACCCTAAACCCCGGCATCTTTGGCGACCAAGGAATGTGTAGCGGATTTCCTACAGACGACCCCGCCGACAACGCCTTTGTTGATGGTTTTACAGATATTCGTTCTACCATTGCCGATGCCTTTATCTACTACCACCGGCTCGGCGCAGGTTTTGTGCCCAACCCTATTGTAATGGATGTGGCAGGGTCGGTTATACCGAATTTATGCGACCCATCTGTTTCATTTCCCGATATTGCCAACTGCGACACATGGCAAACTATACCCGATGGCGTTATTGGCGGCATGTTAGATGAGCGCACAATAAATAAAACCTTGTTGCAGAAAATACGCTTTTATTTAGAAACAGAACACGACACCCTTGCTGCTTTAGGCTTGTTGTATGGAGTAAATACTGATATGGCGCTACGCTTACAAGTTCGGGAGGCATTTAGTAGAAGCGACTATGAGCTTGCCGACAGTCTTCGCTCACTACTGCCCGATACCAGATTAAACGACTATTATTTTAGGCAACTTTACGACCTGAACCGAAATTTGCAACAAACCGGCAGAACCCCGCTGCAACTTACACCCACCGAAACCGGCCTGTTACACACCATTGCCCAAAGCCAAACCAACATGGCTTATTCTGCTCATAGTTTGCTATACCTTGCCCATGGCGAAGAATACCAACAAAACCTGCCACCTCTACCCGATGAACTTATGACAGCTAACTGGCAAATGTATATCAACTATAAACAAGCAGGGCTTGTAACGAATAGTGAAACGCATATAAGCATCTTGCCTAATCCTTCACAAAATGAGGTTTCCATTCACTTTCAAACCACTAATTTACAGCCACAGGAATTGCTGTTTTTCGACCTGACTGGTAAATTGCGCTTCAAACAAATACTCAGTAGTGCAGGTACTTATCAGCTAAATACGATCGATTGGAGTGATGGCATGTATTTTTATCGGCTTATTCAAAACGGATATGTGACCTCTGCTGGCAAACTAATTATTTTAAAGTAATTAAACTAACAGCTGCAAGCCCCTTTTTGCCCACAAAGCAAAAGGGGCTTGTTTAAACAGTAAAACAATGAAAGAACTATTGAAAATTTTCATATTATTTGTTTTTTGCCACTCATTAAGTACACAAGCACAAAACAATTCAAAATACTTTGAAAAGAAAATCAATTTTGCATTTAGTCAATCAGCGCAAAACATAGTAACGACCAACAATAATTATGCTATTTCTGTAGGATGTTTTGTATCTGCTGATGGCTTTCATCATGCTCGATTCATGCTATTGAATGATATAGTCGAAGAAATATCATTTTTTGATTTAAATGATGCGTACTATTCACTTTCAGATATAACTACAACACCTGATGATAAATATGCATTAGTGGGTTTTAAGTCAGATTGTGATACTTGTTTTGGACCCTATCATACTTATTTGCATTTTATTGATGAAAATAGTAACTCCATATCACAACACAATATTGGAGCAAATGGTTATGAAAGCGGAGGTGGTGTTATTTGTTTTTCTAATATTGATAATGGTTATTACGTGGCAGGAAACTATGTCCCCACATTCATCACCCCACAAAGAGAAAAACTCTACCTCACCAAACTAAACCCAAGCGGCGAAAAACTCTGGGAATACACTAATTGGTCTTACCCCTATAACTGCTCCTTTCGCGCCGTACTTCCCGCCAATGATGGCGGCTGCTATGCCGCAGGATATATTGGCTACCATGTGCCATTAACAGGAGATTTTGTTTTAACTAAGCTAAATGCAAATGGAATTGAAAATTGGACAAAAACATACGACTTTGATAGCGGAGGAGATTATGCTGTAGGGTTAATTTACACACCCGATAATTGTTTGATGCTTTGTGGGCAGAGCGGTATGTATAGAGCGCACTTAATGAAAGTAAAGCTAAATGGCGACACAATTTGGCACAATCAGTATTTCCCAAACGAAGACAGAAGCGGCTTTTTACAAGTTGCTTCCTTACCAGATACTTCTTATGTAGCCATTGGCAGTATTAAATCTAATGATGACCCCGGTATGGATTTACTCATTACCAAAGTAGATTCATTAGGTAATTTAATGTGGCACAGGAGGTATGGTCAGGTGGGAATTAGCGATTATGGTTACGATTTTACCCCCGTTCCTACCACCCAAGGCGGGTTTGTGGTAGTAGGTCGTACAGATACCTTGATACCAATTGACAGTTTAGGTGTAAATTTGTCCGCAGGCAGGGGGTACATCGTCAAAACCAACTGCATGGGGTTGCTTACCGTGCCGCAGGCGCAGTTTACCCTCTCCCAAGACCCCGATTTACCCGCTCGCTTCCTGTTTACCAACCAAAGCCAATACACCTACCCCGACAGCATAGATGGCGGCTACTACCATTTAGGTTGGGGCGATGGCAGCCCGCCCTACCTCTGCGGGCAAGGCTACGAACCCTGCTCTGCAAACGCCATACCCCACACCTACCAAACAGAGGGCATTTACGGCGTTACCCTGCAAGCCATTGTCTGCAACGATACTTCGGTAGCCGTGCAATCGGTTTGTTTGGGGGTAGAACCCAACCCGCAAGCCGCCTTCACCTACACCGATTTTGGCGGCATCATTCAATTTACCAACCTCAGCCAAAACAGCTACCTTGCCCAAGGCGGCTACTTTAGCTGGGATTTTGGCGATGGCAGCCCGCCTTCCTCCGCAGAACACCCCACCCACGAATACACAGAAAACGGCAGCTACATCGTATCCCTTACCCTCATAGTCTGTCAGGACACCTCGGTTTATATGCAGGAGGTAGTAGTAGAAACGGTAGGTTTACCTCCTGCCTCCATAAAGGGGGAAAATATAATATCTGTTTACCCCAACCCTGCGCAAAACACGCTCACTTTCACAATAACCGATGCCATAAAGTCCCCTTTAGGGGATTTAGGGGTGTTCGGAGGCCGGCAAGTCTCCCTCTACTCCCTCACCGGTCAGGTAGTACTACAAACCCAAATACCGGCTGGCGAGGCAAGCCAAACCATATCAGTGGCGCATTTACCGGCGGGCGTGTATTTTTATATGGTTTCGGCGGGTGGCGGCATGGTATTGGCGCTGGGTAAGGTGGCGGTGGTGCGGTAGGCAGTCTTAAAGTCCCTCCTTCAGGAGGGATTTAGGGAGGTCGGGCAGAAGTTTTAGAAAAACGACCCCGCATCGGGGAGAAAAAAACATCGGAAATATTTTTTATTCCGACAAAAAACATTTCCGAACAATTTGTATATTTACCCTATCAAATCCGCAAAAGCTATGAAACCGTTGCATGTAATTTGGTTACTACTGCCCATAATAGCAGCCTTTGCCCCACCGTTTGCCGCTTCCGCCCTGCCCAAT
>MTCR01000145.1 GCA_002212725.1 Sphingobacteriales bacterium TSM_CSM
AGTTGCTTAATGCTTAACGACATTTTGCGTTCATCGCGGTTAAGGGTAACAATTTTGGCTTCCAGTTCCTGCCCCACTTTAAAGTATTCGCGGGCATTAATGGGTTGGTTTGACCAGGAAACTTCCGAAACGTGTATAAGCCCTTCAACGCCGGGGGTTATTTCAAGGAAAGCGCCGTAATCTTCAATATTAACCAGTTTACCGCGTACTACCGAGCCTTCGCCAAGCGATGCGTCAAGTACTTCCCACGGGTGCGGGGTAAGTTGTTTAAGACCCAGCGAAATGCGTTTTTTGGCATCGTCAAACTCAATAACTACCACGTTAATTTTCTGGTTCAGTTCCAGCACTTCCGAGGGGTGGTTAATTCTGCCCCATGAAATATCGGTAATATAGAGCAGGCCATCTACGCCGCCAAGGTCAATAAATGCGCCGAAATCGGTAATGTTTTTAACCGTACCTTCCAGCACCTGGCCTTTTTCAAGCTGGGCAATAATGCGCTGCCGTTGTTCGGCAAGGTCGCTTTCAATAAGCGCTTTGTGCGATACCACGGCATTTTTAATGGTTTCATTAATTTTAACCACTTTAAAGTCCATGGTTTTGCCAACATAGGCATCATAGTCAATAATGGGCTTAACGTCAATTTGCGAGCCGGGAAGGAAGGTTTCCAGCCCAAAAACATCTACAATTAAACCGCCTTTTGTTTTGCTGATGATGGTGCCTTGCACTATTCTGTCTTCGGCATGGGCATTTACAATGCTTTCCCATGCTCTTAAGAGTTTGGCGCTCTTTCTGGAGAGGATGAGTTGACCGTTTTTGTCTTCCTTTTCAACTACATATACCTCTACCACATCGCCCACTTTAAGGTTGGGTAAATCGCGAAATTCCGATACAGATACCAAACCATCGGATTTAAACCCTACGTCCAGCACCACATCGGTATTGCTGATGGCTTCCACCCGGCCTTTAATAATGTCGTTTTTGGCAAATGTTTTGAACGTGCTGTCGTACAGGTTAATATAATTGGCGCGTTCCTGCTTGGAGTAGCTTTTTTCTGCACGTTTGCCCAAGGTCCAGTCAAAATCATCGTGTTGTGCGGGAGTTGCTTCTTCTTTTTCTTTTAAAATTTCTCTCACATCTCCCTCTTCTTCGGTTGCTTCTTCGGTTTTTGTGCCGGAATTTGTCTCTGCAACCTGTTGTTCAATGTCGCCCGATGCTTTTTCGTACTCTTCTTCAGAATTGTGGTCGGGCATTTCGTTTAATTCAAGATCTTGTTCAGTCAAAATGACTAAGTTTTTAATTGTTAACAAATAGGGTACCGATTTTGCTTTAATTTTTTAAAAAGCGGACACAAAGGTACAATTTTATTGCTTTGCAACAAAATTAATTCCGGTTCATTTTTTGTAAACCGGGCATTAAATTTTATTTTTGGCGTTGCAAGTGCCTTATATATTGTGGTTGTTCAACCCTGTTGGGTATTTGGGGGTGTTGTTAGCTGCTTTTTTACCAATTTCCTGCGCTGTATGTTAAAACCTTCTGACCGCCAACTTGCTGTGTTAATATTTACCGGAGCGCTGTATTGTTGCAGCGTACTGCTTGCCGGCACTATTTTGTTTGTAATGTTACCGCAGCAGTTGCAGGCAGCTTTTACTCAAATGTTAAACGGGCAGGCGTTGTTGATCCTGTTTTTTTTCTGCTCGGGTGGAGCAATTGTGGTAGGAGGGGTAAGGTGGTTTTTGCACAATTATTACCTGCCGGTTGAAAAAATGAAAGCAGACCTGCGCATTATAGAAAAAACCAACCTCAAGTATCGCATTCCCGAACAGGGAGGTTGGCAGTTGCGGCAACTTATACGCTCCATGAACCACATGGGCGAGTATTTTGTGCAGGAACACCAGCAGCTGCAATCTAAAATTGACATGGCCAAGGCGCGGGCAGAATATGAAAAAAATACTTTGGCGGGTCTCATAGATGAATTGTCAGACGGTGTAATAGTGTGTGATTTATATGAGCGTGTGGTATTGTACAACAAAAAGGCTAAGAAAATTTTTGGAACAAGGCAGCAATTTATAGGCTTGGGAAGAAAATTTAACAAAATTATTAGCTCCGAATTGTTTGAGCAAGCAGTAACCGAACTGCAACGCAAACTTGCCGGCAATTTTGCCGAACTGGAAGATATTGACCATTATTTTAACCTTACCCTCGACGGGCAAATCATAAACATTAGTGCTGTACCTGTATTTGTGGGCGAAACTACGCTGAACGGGGTTATTTTTATTGCCCGAACCGCAACAGAACCGGTACGGTTGCCTGCCCATAACCCGAATATAGAAGCGCAAACCATTATGGCTACCGGTGCCAAAGTACAATCGCAGGGCAGGTTTTATGATTTTGACATACTTACCGACCGCCAACCTGCCGAATTGCTTAACCGCCCCCTGCTTAACCTTAGTTTTACGGTTTTTGATACCGAAACCACCGGGCTAAATCCTTCGGGTGGAGATGAACTGGTTTCTTTGGGTGCTGTAAGGGTGGTAAACGGCCATGTGCTGGAAAACGAATGTTTTTACACACTCATTCGCCCCAATAAACCCATACCAATAGCCGCCACGCTTATACATGGCATAAGCAACGATATGGTTGCTGCCGCGCCTTCCTGTACCGATGTGCTGCATTATTTTTACCAGTTTGCCGAAGATACGGTATTGGCCGGTCACAATATTGCCTTTGATATGCGCTTTCTTAAAATGAAAGAGCCGCTTACTGGTTTGCTCTTTAATCATGCCATATTAGATACGCTCTTGCTTTCGAGCGTGGTACACCGGCAACAGGAAACCCACCACTTAGATGCCCTTGCGCGGCGTTTTGGCATTGAAGACCCTTTTACCCGCCGCCACCATGCCCTTGGCGATGCGCTGTTAACCGCCCATATTTTGGTTTGTCTTTTCCCTTTGCTTAAAGATATGGGAATTGTTACCTTGGGACAGGCACTTGAAGCAAGCCGTAACAGCCGGTATTCGGGTTTAGCGTATTAACTCCATGCCGGCGTCGGGTCAAAACGCAAAAAGGAGATTGGGCAAAGCAGCAATGGTTAGTCAAACTGGTTGTTATAGTCAAAGGTGCGACGGGTGGTATCGGTTTTTGCAGCGGTGCTATCGGGTTCGGCGGCGGCAGATGTGCCGTCTTCGGCACCCACATACGGTATGTCGTATTTGTTGCAATCCAGTTCAATACTGCGCATTACCGATTGCGAGGGTATTTGGAAACGCGCATTGGAACTTATTTGTGCAGTAGTGTCGGCATATACCTTATTGAGGAATTTGCCATAAATGGGCACAGCCATATTGGTACCCGAACCAAGGCGGGTGGTTTTAAAATGAATGGTTTTTTCATCGCCGCCCACCCAAATACCGGCTACCATTTGGGGGGTCATTCCCACAAACCACCCATCGGAATTATCGTTGGTAGTGCCTGTTTTACCTGCCACATCGGCAGTAATGTTGTATTTCCAGCGCAGCCTGCTGGCAGTTCCGTTATCTACTACGCCGCGCAGCATGGTTATCATGGCATAAGCAGTTGCCTCGTCCATGGCTTCTACGGTAGTGGTTGAAAAACTTTGCAGTTCGTTTCCGTTTTTATCTTCAATGCGGGTAATGCAAATGGGATGGGTATAAAAACCTTTGTTGGCAAAGGTGCCATAAGCGCCCACCAATTCATAAACCGACATATCTACCGAACCCAGGCAGATAGAAGGTATTTCGTCTATATGGCTTTCTACGCCCATTTTTCGGGCAAGGCTGATAACTGCCTGCGGGCTGAGTTGTTTCATGAGGTAAGCTGCCACCCGGTTAATGGAGTGCGCCAGTCCGGTTCGCAACGATACCATTTGGCCGTTCAGGTAGGTGCCTGCATTTTCGGGCGACCAGTTGTCGTAGTTTTCAAAGGTAATGGGCAGGTTGGGCACTTTGCTGCAGGGCGACCACCCGTTTTGCAAAGCAACCGCATATACAAAAGGTTTAAAAGTAGAACCCACCTGCCTTTTGGAAGACGGCCGCGCGCTGTCGTATTTAAAAAATTTGTGTTTAATTCCGCCTACCCAGGCCAACACATGTCCGGTTTCGGGATCCATTACTACCATTCCGGTATGGAGCAGAAACTTGGTGTATTTTATAGAGTCTAAGGGCGACATAATGGTGTCGATGCCGTTATCGGGGTTTTTCCAGGAAAAGACCGTCATTGGGTAAGGGGTGGTAAAAGCCTTTTTAATATCCTGTTCCGGTATTTTCTGGTCTTTCATGGTAAGGTATCGTTCCGAATTTTTTACGGCCCGGTAAATGAGTTCATTGGTTCCTTCCCACAAATCGCCTTTGGGCACTTTGGCATTGGGCAGACTCTCCCAGGGTGTATGTCCTTTCCAGTGGTCGTAAAACTGTTTTTGCAGGTCGGGCATGTGCTCGTTCACAGCCTCTTCGGCATATTGTTGAATTTTTGAATTAAGCGTGGTATAAATTTTCAGTCCATCGCGGTAAATGTCAAAATTTGTGCCGTCAACCTTTACATTTTTGGTTGCCCAGTCTTTTACCTCTGCCTTTATGTATTCTCTGAAATAAGTTGCCAGCCCTTCGTCGTGCGTCATGGGGCTGAATTTAATGTCTAAGCCCAGCTTGCTGATAGAGTCGCGCTGCATAGAGCTTATTTTTCCATACCTGTACATTTGTTGCAATACCACGTTTCGCCTTTCCAGGGCATTGTTGGGGTTGCGGCGCGGGTTGTACCGGGTAGTGCCTTTCAGCATACCCACCAACATGGCTCCCTGATGCATTTTAAGCGAATCGGGGGGGCAGTTAAAGTAGGTTTGGGCGGCAGATTTAATGCCATAGGCATTGTTGCCAAAGGGCACGGTATTGAAGTACATGGCCAAAATTTCTTCTTTGGTATAGCTTCGTTCCAGTTTAACGGCAATTACCCATTCTTTCAGTTTTTGCCCTATGCGGCTAAGGGTGCTTTTGGGGCGGTCGTGAAACAGGTTTTTGGCTAATTGCTGGGTAATGGTGCTTCCGCCCCCCGAGTCCATACCGCCGATAACGGTTTTTAAAATTACGCGCATCATGCCTCTGAAATCAATGCCGGAGTGTTGGTAAAAGCGGGCATCTTCGGTGGCAACCAGGGCGTTTATGGTGTGCGGGGGTATTTGTTCGTAGGTTACGTTAGAGCGGTCAACCAGGTAAAACTTGCCCAACAAAACACCATCGGAGGCATACACTTCTGATGCGAGCGAACTTTTGGGGCTTTCAAGTTCAATAAAAGTGGGCAACGCTCCCAACAATCCCTGCGATACGCCAATAAAAAGGAGGAAAAAAGCCACAATTACTCCTGCATATATTTTCCACATGCGTATAATATGGCGTTTGTGGTCGGGTTCTTCGGGGGTTAGCATTAACCTGGTTTTATTAACCGATTCTTGCAAATTGCGCATTTTAATGGGTGCTTTTATACAATACAGGGTTGAACGTTAAATTGGCAAAATACCTTTGCATTTGCAAAAGTACGTTTTTTACAACATTATTCTGCTTTTTGTTCGGGGTAATCAAACAACAGGCGCAGGGCGGGGTTTTGTGTGAAGTTGTATTTTTCGAAAGTCTGGCTTACCTACTTGTAATTTTGGGTAAAAAACTGGTAGTAGGCATCAGAATCTTTGCGTTTAAAGTATTCGGTAAAATTAGATTTGGAAATGAGGAAGTACCGGTAACCGGTATCTATACCGGCAAAAACGGTGCTTTCATTTTGTTGGAGGGTACGGTAGTAAATCATGCCCTTTTCAACATCGGCAAATTCTTTTACCAGCACTACCTGTGTTTGGGGGTCGAGGAGCATTTGGTTTACCTTCAGTTTATCTACGCTGAAATTACTGCCGTTAAAATTAGACAGGTTACTGGTAAGGGCGGTAATTTGCTGCGAGTAAGCGGTGAAAGATACCACTAAGTATTGTTTTGCAGCTGCCTGAAAGGTGTAGGGGCTGCTGCCTTCGGTGCTGCCGGCAGCGGGGGTTGCCGGGCTGCCCGTATCAATATATTGTAAAATTTCCTGTGCTTTGGTTTTCACCTCATCATTGGGATATTTCTTTACAATATCTTTTAATGCGGCAATGTAGGCAGCCTTGTCTTGGGTATGCCCGGTAATAAGGGCATTGAGCAGGTCAAATTTTGGTTGCAGGGGGTTGGCTTCAAACAGGGTGTTCACCTCTTGCGAGCGTTTTTTTACCTGGTCAAAATTTTCCTGCTTATAAAAGGCATAGGTTTGCTCGTAATACTGCTCTAATTGGCGTTCTTTTTCGTTAAGTGCCTGCAAATAGTTGGCATCTTGCACCAGTTTGGCGTAGGTGGTTTCGGGATATTTTTGCAGAAGTTGGTTTTTATGCTGGGTGGCTTTTTGCAGGTCGGGGGCGGCTTTTGCTATCAGGTACTGTGTATAGTGCACCTGGGGCGAGTACTGGCTATCGGGATAGCGGCGCAGCAGGTCGTCAAATGTTTCTGTTGCTTTGGGCAGGTTATTAAGCCGGTTTCGGTAAGCCATACCCACCGCAAACAGGGCATCGGCAATAAGCGTATCGGAGGCTGCCAGCGCCTGCGGGGTAAGTGGCAGTTGTTTAAGCAGGTCGTCAACAGAAAGCATTCCTTTTCCGGCTTTATCCATGAGTGCAGAAATAGAGGTTGCCGAGGTATCGGCCGGGGCTGTGGCAATTACGCCCGATATTTTGCTGTTAAGGCGCCAGTTATCTACTAAGGGGCGGGTTCCCCAACGTTGGTTAAAATCGTTAAAACCGTTTGCTCTTGCTGTTTGATTATAAAAGTACCAGTTTCCGGTTTCGGGGTTTGAACCGGCGGGGTTGGCTGCATTGGCTGCGGCTTGTTTTGCTTCTTCCTCGGCTTGTTTTTTTGCCGCGGCTTCTTCTAATTGCAGAATAACGTTTTCCAGATAAGCGCGGCGGGCGGCATCGGGCATTTTGGCAATGCGTTGCAGGCTGTCTTGGAGGGTAATGGTATTGAGGTGCTCTACCAATTCAGACAAAACCGAACGTCGGTTGGCAATATCGTTGTATTTGGCAAAACTTTTAGGCAGCAAGGCAAGTGTACTGTCATAGTAAACACTGGCCTGCACATAGCGTTCCAGGTCGTAGTTCAGGTCGGCCAGTTTAAGGTAAGAGAGTCCTTTCTGGTCTTTATTGGTAGTGCTGTTTTTGGCAGATTCGCCCAGGAAAGCGTTTGCCTGTTCCATGTTGCCGTTTTCAATAGAGATTTCGGCCATGGTAAAATAAATCTGGTCTGTTACATCGGCATATTTATTTTCCTTGGTCAGTTTTTCAAGGGCGGCTATTGCTTGTTCGGGGGTATAGGCGCCGCTACGCATTTTGGCCTGAGCAATATTGAGTTGTGCCTGAAACTCCATATCAAAAGGCGGCTTGCTTTTAAGTACCTTTTTAAATGCGTTAAGGGCAGCGGCAAAGTTGCCGTCGCGGTTGTTTAGCTGTGCCAGTATAAAATAAGGGCGGGCTTTTTGTTTTTTGCTTTTGGTAGCTTTAATAGCGCTTTGCAGGGCAACTTTGGCTTGCGGCCAATCTTGGCGGGTAAGATAGTAATGGGCTTCAAGATTTGCCAGGTCTGCCAGTTTCTTTTTAGGAAACCGCCTGTCTTCCTTGGCAATTTTAATTATTTGCGCTGCTTCGGCGTACCATTCCTTTTCAATGTAGGTTCTTGCCAGCCAAATCATGGCATCGTAGCGTGCAGGCTTGTGTTGCATAAAGCCGCCACCTGCACTGCCTTTTGCTTCTTCCTCGGCAGTTAAGCCAATGCCGGCAAGGGCTGAGGTATCTTCTTCGGCGGTTTCTATGGTTTGAACTTCGGTTTTGTCTTTTTCTGCTTCTTTTTTGTTTTTGTCGGCAGATTTGCTTTTGTCTTCTTCGGTTTTATCGTTTTCTGCCTTGGTATCTTCTTTCAGTGGCGGTTGCGTATCGGCAGGTTTAAACTCTTCGGTTTTTGTTTCTTCATCACCACCGGTTTTTTTGCCGGTGGTGGTGGTTTTGCTTTTACTTTGTGGTACGGGTTTACCTTTTTTCTTGGCTTTTTGTGCTTTGGCGCGTTCTTTTTCGCGTTGTTTTTTCTCTTTTTCGCGTTGCTTTTTCTTTTCTGCCAGTTCTTTCTGCCGTTCTTTTTTGCTTTTTTCCAGTTCCTTTTTCTTTTGCTCGCGGGTTTTTTCGCGCTCTTTTTTCTCTTTTTCGGCTTGTTTTTTCTTTTCGGCTGCCAGTTCTTTTTTCTCTTTCTGGGTTTCTTCGCGTTGTTTTTTAATATCCTCTTTTTCTTTGGCCTGTTCTTTTTTAACTGCCTGTTTCAGTTGCTTTTTGGGCAGTTTTCGAATGTTTTTACCAAAATTTTTGGTGATGTACTGAAAAGAACTGGATGCCGATTCTTTATCGCCTTTAAGGTAGTAAGACTGCCCGATGAGCAGGTAGCAATCATCAACCCACTTGCTGTTGGGTTTTAGTTGTATGGCCAATGAGGCTTTTTTTACCGTTTCGTCAAGGTTGGCGCTAATGGTGGTACCATCGCCGTTTTTAAACACATATATGGGCAATATGTCGTCGTAATTATCTTTGTGTTCCTGTTTTAGGCGCAGCACCCCTTCGGTATAGCGCAGTTTGGCGTTAAAATAGCGGTTAAAGCGGGCGGTAAGGTCTTGCATGCGCATACCCAGCCAGCCTGCTTTATTGGGGTCTTTGGTTTTGGTAAGCCGCTTTTCCTTTTGCTCTTTAAGAGCGCCTTGTATGGTTTGGTTGGGGTCGGCCTTTATGGTAGTGGTGCCATCGGAACTGTTTAAATCCACCCCTTGCGGCTTTTTGGGCTGCGCATATCCCACCTGCGCCGGCAAAGCAGCCAACAACAGCAATAAAAAAATAATGAACCGGCTTTTAAACCCAACATAGCGGTATAAACCGGCACAATCAACAGAAACAATATTATAATACATAAGGTAAAGTCAGCTAAAGACTTAAATATTTTGCTAAAAAGCGGTGCAAACGAAATAACTTGCACCCCCTTAAAAACAATTAAGAGGGTAAAATTATTTTGAATTTTTGAAAAAAAGGACATCTGAAGTGCTTTATTTACCCAAACACTCTTAAATTGTGCAAAAAAGCAAGTTTTGGGTTGTGCTGTTGCTTATTGGCTTTGGAGGAATATTGGGCAATTGCCCGTCGGGCAGGCTCGGGGTTATGCCTGTAATACCCGAAACAACCTGAATAAGTACGTTTGTTTAAGCCCTTCAGTACAATAAAGATACAATACCCTCTTTGTCATGGCCATTAAGTCTGCTAAACAAAAACTTATAGACCGCCTGCACCACAAATTCCGGTTGGTAGTGGTAGATGACGATACGCTGGAAGAACAACTTTCGGTACGGCTTTCGCAAATGAACCTGTATGTTTTTATCAGCACATTGCTGGTACTGATGGCGGCGCTTACGGCATTTGTAATTATTGCCACTCCGCTTAAAGAATACATTCCGGGCTATGATGATACCGGAACGCGGCGGAAGGTGTACCAGTTATCGGTAAAATCAGATTCGCTGGAACGGGTGGTAAAGCAGCAAAACACGTTCATCAATAATGTAAAATCGGTATTGAGCGATGAAACCGGTGCAGGAATAGCCGGAACCAATCTGCAAAATACCCCCGATACGGGCACTGTTGCCGCCGTTCATACAAACCTTGACGAGGTGTCTGAGGAGGAAATGGAATTGAGGCACAATCTGGAACAGGAGACCCAATTTGCCATCATTGGCGATGAAAACCTCAATGCCCAACAACTGCGCAATACCCAAATAGTAAACCTTTTTGCACCGGTAAAAGGGGTTATTTCGGCAACTTTTGATGCCGGAAAAGCACACTACGGCATTGATATAAACACCGCCGAAAAAGAACCCGTTAAGGCGGCTGCTCCGGGCATGGTGGTTATGGCAGAGTGGACTATTGATACCGGATATGTTATTGCCATACAGCACACCGATAACTTAGTTACTTTTTACAAGCACAATTCTGCATTATTGAAAAAATCGGGTAACTTTGTAAAAGCAGGAGATGTAATAGCGTTTACCGGAAATTCGGGCGAGCAATCTACCGGCCCGCACCTGCATTTTGAACTGTGGCACAACCAAAGGCCGGTAAACCCCACCGATTTTCTCGATTTTAACTGATATGCCCAACACACACTAATCTGTCAGTCACTTTTCACCCTCAAAATAATCTTTTTATGTTTGGAAGTAATAAGAAAGCACCCGACGAACGCCGCGACGGCGTAAATGTTTTAAACATCATTGGTCAAGGCACCAAAATTAACGGCAACATTACCAGCCAGGGCGATGTAAGAATTGACGGCGAACTGGTTGGCAACATTGTTGCCCATGCCAAAGTAGTGGTAGGCCCTACCGGCAGCATTTTTGGCGATATTATTTGCGAAAATGCCGATATTTCGGGCAAAGTAGAAGGCACCATTAGGGTAAAAGAGTTGCTTCAACTCAAAGAATCGGCAGGCATCAGCGGCGATATCGAATCCAATAAAATGGTGGTGGAAGCCGGCGCTGTATTTAACGGCCGGTGCAACATGAATAATGCTGCAACCTTTACCTTTGACTTGCCACAGGCCGAAAAAGGAAGCGCCAACCACTCAACACGTGCCGCCAATGTTGCAAAATCAGCCAAAGCAGAATAACACAAAACGACCTGCCACCGATTACGCCAAATACTCAGGCCTGGCTTTCCAAATGATTGCCATAATGCTGCTGGCAGGCTTCGTTGGCATAAAACTCGATGCCTTTTTACATAGCTCCCCTGCACTTACCATCATCTTTCTGCTGGCAGGAGTAGCGGGAGCTATGTACCTGGTTATTAAAATCCTGAGCCGCTAAACCACCTCAACCCCCTTTTGCCAATACGTACCAATCTCTTATGACCCAGTTAACCCCGTTTATTGACCAAATTTTGCACGGAAATTGCTTAGACTGGCTGCAAAAAATGCCCGAAAACTCAATTGACCTCATTTTTGCCGACCCTCCCTACAACCTGCAATTGCAAAACGACCTGTACCGCCCCAATCAAACTAAAGTGGAAGGCGTTTTTGACGACTGGGACCGCTTCGAAAATTTTGAAGCCTATGACCGTTTTACCCAAAACTGGTTGGCGGCCTGCCGGCGTGTGCTGAAACCCAACGGTACTATCTGGGTTATAGGAAGTTACCACAATATTTTCAGGGTGGGCGCCATGATGCAAAACCTTGACTTTTGGCTGCTTAATGATGTGGTGTGGATAAAAACCAACCCCATGCCCAACTTTAAAGGAACCCGCTTTAACAACGCCCACGAAACCCTCCTGTGGGCTGCCAAAACCAAAGACGCCGGCTATACCTTTCATTACAAAGCACTCAAAACCTTTAACGATGATTTGCAGATGCGCTCCGATTGGTACCTGCCAATTTGTTCGGGGGGCGAAAGAATTAAGGTAAACGGACAAAAAGCACACGCCACCCAAAAACCCGAAGCACTGCTGTACCGTGTAATTCTGGCCAGTTCCAACACCGGCAACATAGTGCTCGACCCCTTTAGCGGCAGCGGCACTACCGCCGCTGTTGCCAAAAAACTAAACCGCCACTTTATAGCCATAGAACAAGAAGCGTCTTATGTTCAAATTGCCCGGCAACGGGTTAAAGCAGTAACGCCCCTGCCTGCACATACCCTTGCTTACCCCGTTGAGCAAAAACCACCCCGCATACCAATGGGCAACCTGCTGGAAGCCGGCCTGCTTATACCCGGCGAACTGCTGTATTCTGCCAACAAACAGCACACCGCCCAACTGCTGGCCGATGCCTCTTTGCAATGGGGCGAAACGGTTGGCTCTATTCATAAGGTCAGCGCCGCCATCTTAAACAAACCCGCCAGCAACGGCTGGACTTTCTGGTTTGTACAACGCGGCAACCAACTTGTTGGCATTAACCAGTTGCGGCAGCAATACCTTAAATTGGCATATCCGCCAAACCCCGTTTCAGAGGCGTTGTTTACCGAATAATTTATACCTTTGCACCCAATTACCATTGCGCACTATACTATACCATGAACAAAACAACTTCAACTCCCAAAACCCAAAACAGCAAAATTTATACACAAATGGCGCTGTTTTCGGGCGTTATTGCGGGTATATTGGGTGTATTGCATTACTTGGGTAAACTGGGCATGTATCCCGGTTTCGCATGGGTTTGCTTTGCTTTTTTTACCCTGCTTTCTTTCTTTGTTATTGCCCTTATTGCCATGACCAACCAAAGCAGCACCCCGGGCCGGGCAGTGTATCTTATTTTGGGTGTTATGGGACTTAAATTTTTGTTCAGCATTTTAATGGTGCTGGCTTATATGCTGGCTGTGCAACCCCAAAAAATACAGTTTATTTTTCCGTTCTTCTTCCTGTATATTGCCTACAGTGCTATCGAAACCCATTTTCTTATGCAGTTGGTGAACAGAAAATAACCACTCCCCGCCTGTACCTTTCAACATCAAAATAATACATGCATTTTAACCTGCTTGCGCAAGGCTATGCCTCCACAAATTGCGTAGTGGGTACGGCTATACCTTGCGGGCTGTTATCCTAATGGCAACAAGGCAGGGCCTTGCGCATAAGTTGGTACTGCAATTACAAAGCGCAACCTTTTACCGCTGTGAATACAGAAACAAAAAAGGAGGAAAGGTTTGTATGACCCTTCCTCCTTCTTTAATAGCTGTTTGGCTGCTTTTGCGCTATTGCCCCAGGTTAAAGCTAATTCTTAACCCGCCGCGCGAGTTGGTAATGGGGAAGGAGGCAGAGGTAGCCGGTATGTTTCGGGTTCGGTCGTAGAACAGGGTAATGCGCAGGCGCTGGCTTACCACATAATCAATAGACGGGGCAATGCGTATGGTTTTCATACCATTGGTAGGTTCACCCACGTTTTGGTCGAGGCGGTAGTTCATGGTTACGTTGTTTCGGTACGAGAAGTCCATGTTAAAAGCCAGTTCGTTTTGCAGGTTCAGCGGTTTACCCCTGAACTTAATGAAATCGAGGTTAAGTCCTTTAAGCCGGTAACCCAAACCAATGGTAAACTCTTCGGAGCGTTGCTCGCTGAGTTGGTAATCCTGAAAACTCATACCCAACATGCGCGATTTTTTATAATCAAACCGCGTGGAAAGTCCGTTTACCCAGGTAGCATCAACCCCGATGAGCGGCGACAACTGCTCCGAAATAATTACCTGCGGAATGCGGTAATAGGAGTAAAAATTACCGGTAAGGGTATCCAAATCGCTCATTCCGGCAATGCGCAAGCGTTCCTGCACTAAGTAATCTACAATATTCTGGTCATTGGGCAGCAGAATTTGGTCGGAGTAGTAGCGGTCGTCGAAGTACAGGTTGTTTTGATAGTTGTTAATGCTAAGGGTAGAGCTGTAGCCGTGAGTTAGGTTAAAACTGGAGAACAGTTTTTTAAATGCGGGCAGTTTGCTTAAACCGTTGTAGGTAAGGCGCCAGTTGGGCAGCGGAAACAGGTTAAAGCCGTTCAGGTTCACCTTTTGGGGGTCTCGGCCGGCGTAGGCGGCAATAAAGGCAGGCAGCAGCACATCTTGCGAGTATGGGCCGTAGCCTTCGGCGTAGTTGGTTAATATGGTATCGTTCAGCAGGTCGTGGTAAGCGCCAAGCGTAGCGCCGTTCAGGGCTTCAAACTCGTCTTTAAACCGGTCGGAAATAACCTCGCGGTATTGTTCAAAATCGAGGAAAGTGGTAGAAACGGCAATACTGTCGCTTTTGCGCACCTTATCAAACATGGTAGGCAGGGTAAAGAACGAAATAGAATAGCTGCCGGTGTTAAGTTTAGAAAGGTGCATATATTGCTCACCGGTTTGGTCGAGTTTATAAAACTCGGTATGCTGGCTGGTATGGGTAAGGTCCATGTTCAGGTCAATCCTGAAATCGGTAAAAGGTTCCAGGTTGGCTTTCAGGTTCAGGGTTTTGTTGGTGGCCTGCCTTACCTGGTCGTTAATGTAACGGTTGGCCACCAACAGGCTGTCGTCAGCAGCCCATTCGAGCCAGTTTTTCAAATCGGGTTGGTTGCCCAATACAAAATCCCAGCCGGGCAAGGGGTTATCGTCCCAGTTCATGCCAAAGAAACGCGGGTTCCGGTTAAAACCGGGCACCACAGTTTCATTTCTTTCATTGTAAGTAATAGATGCTCTTCTGAGCATTAGTAGCGGCCGCAGCAGCGCTTTGGCCACCGGATTTACATAACCGGCTGGTTTGGGAGTTTTTTGTTTGGCATTTTTGTCTTTGCCATCGGCATCTTTGCCGGCATCTTTATCTTTGTCTTTGTCTTTGGTTTTGGGTTGTGGCTTTTTGGTGTTGCTTTTGGGGGCGTTTACATCTTTAATAAATGGTAAAGAGCTGTAAATTTTGGCAAAATTCAGTTCGCCATTTATTTGTATGTTTTGTCCGTTGCCAAAAATATTGCCCAAAGTATCGGCCATGGCAATGGGGCTGGCTTGCCAGTAATAGGTGCTGCCGTACCGGGTGCGAATTTGTGTCCAGCTAAGGAAAGGTATTTTGTCGGTAGGCAGGTTGTAGCTTAGGTTGGCAGCCTGATTGTAAGAACGGGTACGTCCGAAGCGCTTAATATTAGCCCACAAGGTATCGCGAGGGGTTTTACCCATTTGCGGCTCATCTATAACCGAGGTATTGTTGGCGGTAAAATCGGCTGTAATAGAGCGGGTAGGGTTATAGGTAAGTCCGTAAATACGGTCCCAGGTAAACAGTTTGTCATAGCAGGCGGGCAATAGCAGGGTTTCGCCTACCACAGGGCGCAGTTGTAAGATGTTCATTTGCCTGTTCAGGTCGTTCCGGAAAGAAACGGTGCTGGGAATAAGGTTAAAGTTGAAATCTTTTATTGCCCGAAGGTAAATACTTTTTGACTTAATGACATTTTTAAACGGTGTCCAGTACACCGGCCTGGCAGCATAGGTATAGTTAATGCTTCCGCGGTGGCGTTTATCGGTCTGACTTTCAATAATCGGGTCGCTATTTTCGGTTTCGGTGTAGGCATAGGTAAAAGAAAAGTTTTCCACATCATAAGGCATGGGCGCACGGGTGCTGTTGGTGCGCTCTTTGCGCATATTGGTTACGTTTATACTTTTTATGGAGGTGGATGTTTGCCGGTTTTGGCGCGCCACTTTTGCGCTGTCGGCGCCATACCGGTTTTCAATTTCCTGTATGTTGCGCTTGGTAAGAATATCGGTATCGTAGGGGTCGTATTGCGGGGTGCTTACCGATTTTGAAACACCGGCATACACCGGAATTCTGATGGCGGCGCTTTTAGGCAAGAGTTTACCCATTTCGAGGTTGGCCGATGCGTCGTACTGCAACAGCAAATCGCGGTAACGCTCGTTGGCTCCTTGCTCCAGGGTTCCAAAGTTGGGGGTGTGCATACTGCCCGTTACGGTAATATTTCCCAAATCGGCCAGTTTAACATCCATTCGGGCCAAGGCGGCCCATCCGGCGGTTTCGTCAAAATCCGAAAGGCGCAACTCATTAAACCACACTTCGGCGCATTTGGGTAGTCCGTCATCGTCGTCCTGGTTCAATATGGTACGTTTAGGATTGCGCACACCCAACATAATTTGTTTTACTTTTCCTATATCGGGGCTGCCCACAACGGTAATTTTTGCCCATACGGTATCGCCGGTTGTTTTCCATACAATAGGCACTTTTTTAATATAGGGTTTGTCGGTGCGTATATCGGGGGTAAAGTTGCGCTCTATTTTAGCCTCTACCAGATCTTGCAGTCGTATGCTCATTTCGTTGTCTTCGGGCCAAATCCAGTAGCGGTCAGAGTCGCCGCAGTCGGTACCGTTGGGGTAGAGGGTATTGTAAATTTCGCGGTTTTCGTTAGAGGTTACCTGCAACGGAATTTCGTACTCGTAGTAGTTGTTCTGGAAATCGTCGCCAATGCGCATAAAGGCGGTCATTTCGCCGTCGTCTATGGGGTTGCAGGTGCCAAAAGTGGTAAGCGACTCGGCATGAACAAACATTTTAAGCGTTCTGAACTGCCTGAAATCCATGTCAATATTGCGAAAAATGCCGCGGGCATAGCCGTCTTGCAAATCGCCTACCTGCAATACGGCGGCCTGCTCGTTTTGCAGCAGGTTGGCCACGGTGGTTCCGGCGGTAATTTCGCGGTTAATGCAGGGCGGAATGCGGTAGGGGATAGGTTCGCGCGAGGAGTTTTCTTCAATGCTTACCGAAGTAAGGTTAAAGAAGCTCGATGGGTCTAAGTCGTTGGGCAGGTATTCGCTTTCTTCCACAATAAGGGGTTCGTAGCGGCGCCAGGTGTTGCGCACCATGTTAAATCGGGCAAAGCGGCAGGTTACCTGTTGTTCAAACCCGGTAAGGAACATGCGCATAAATTCTATGTTTCGCAGGTTAACGCTGCCTACTTTTTCGGTAAACTCGGTAATGGGAATTCGGAAATAGTACCAGCGAACGGTGGTATCGGGCAGGCCTGTAACCCGAACAGGAGCATCAATGTATTGCGCCAGGTAGTCTTGCCCTATGACCATTTGGTCGGCGGGGCGCAGGTTAATGCGGTATTGAAAGTACTCTTCCGAGTCGTTCATGGTATAATCGCGGTTCAGGTCTTCCATTTCGGGGAAGTTGGTTCCTGAGTTGGTAAAGCCATTGCTTGCGGCTTGTGCGGGCGAGTTTCCTTCGGGTCCGTTAAAATCTTTATAGCGTTCAATGATATTATCGGTAGGGTTGCTGTCAAAATACTCATCTCGGAAGTGGCGGAAATCGTCGCTGCTGGGGTCTGCTTCTAATTTAGCATAGGCATCGGGGTTTAAAATAGCCTGCACGTTGCCCAAAAAGTCGGTAAATTTGGCTACTTCACTGGTATCGTTCAGCCCGTCAAAGCCTATATCCTGTGTTCCGCGCACATCGGGGTTGTTGTCAAAGGCAAAGGTTACGGGCCGGGTTTTCGAAATTACGCCCCAGTTGGTTTCGTCTAAGTTTACCGTTTGGGTAAGGGCGTTTTCGTAAAACTGTCGCCCGTCTTTCAGTACATCTTCCGACACGTTACCTAACTGAATGTATAGTTCACCATTATTGGTTTTTCTATAAATGAAGGGGTCAAGCAGCCAAAACTCAATAAACTCCACATTGGCGCGTTCAAAATTTTTGAACGGGCTGTCGCGCATAATGCCGCCCCAGCGGGTTTTGGGTTCTTTTAGTGAGCCATCGGGGTTTATCCCTGCCGAAATACCCGGTTGTCCGGTTGTTTCGTAGTTATAGGGCCCGCGTTCTGTGGGGAAAAAGGTTAAATCGAGCGGGCGCATAACCACCTGCCCGGTAAAACTTTGGGTGTTTGGAAACAGGTCGGTTTCCAGCACGGGGTAGGTGTAGTAGTCATAAGGCACATCAACACCGCTGTTGGTACGGCCAAACACGTTGTCAACCTGATACCAGGCCAATTTGGCGCGGTTGAAGCCATAAGCCAGGTCGTTTACATACGAGCCTTCCGGTATCTGATTGTTGCCAAAAATATCGGGCGAGTTTTTGGGTGTACTGGCCAGGGTCCAGGCGGTGTAGGGGAATTTAAGGTCGTATTGTGTACGGCTGCCTTCAAAGTCATCAACATACACGCTTCCGTTTTGGTCAACGTTAATGCCGCGTGCGTGGCCGGGTAAAAATCCGGCACCTTCGGCATTAAACGATATGGAGGAGGGTTCTTTGGTGCTGTAAATGGGCAGTTTATCGAGGGTTTTGGTAAGCCAGGGGGCGGGGGCAAAATAGTTGGCATCCAGGCCTACCATAGAGTTGGCAATGGGGTCGTCGCCGTAGTTTACCTTTTGGGTAAACGGTCTTTCCGACAGGCGCACGAAGGTGGCGCCCAGGTTAAAGTCTTTGTGTATCTGATAATCGAGGCGGGTACCGATGTAGGTTCGCTGCTGTAATCCGAAGGTGCCGTTGTCTTCAAAAGAGATGCTTACCGGTACGCCCGAATTAATAATGGCATCATTTAATATGGTAAGGCGGCCAAGGTTGTAATTTACCTCATAATCTACGCCTTCCTGCAAAATTTGCCCGCCGGCAGTAACTCTTACCGAACCTTGCGGCACGTTAAAAGCGCCCAGCGAAAGTTCGGAAGTGGAAGTAGATTTGTAGCTGCCTTTTATAAAATACCGGTTCAGTTCGGGAAACATGGAGGCAATTATTCTGGTAGAGTCATATAGGTAGTTATACACGTACCGTTTGGCAATTTCGGGGTTTACGCCTGCCTCGTCAAACTTGTTTTGCAGGTTATCGCCAAAGGGTTCCAGCACCGGAAAAATTACTTTTCCGGTTCGGGAGTTAATGGTTCCAAAGCGCAGGGCATTGTTGGCTACGTTGCCTTGCGAGCCTTGGGCGCCCATTTGCCCTTGAGTTCCCATACCGGGTTTTGAGCTGGCCGAAGTTACGGTGGGCGCTGCGCCAAAGCCGGGTTTGGCTTCTATATAGTCAAAAACGCAGTTGGCGTAGGGTTCGTTGCTGGCGTTAATCTGGTCTAAGTTTACCAGTGCAATAAGCGGAATACCTTTAACGCCTTCGCCTTCGGGAATATAGCGGATATCGCCTTTTCCGGGCACCTCGTAGTAAATATCGAGGCGGAAATCCTGCGGTTGAATTTGGTATGCGCCAAGGGCATACACGTTTTTCATCATCAACTCCCAGTTGGGGTGCTTGGGTTCGTGGCGTATGCTGCGCAGCATTTTCAGGAAAAGCACGGTGGGGTTATCTTCGGTATCGGCGGCAGGACGTTCTTCGGCCAATTCACCTACCTGATAGCGGCCGCCGTAAATGGTGGTGTATTCATAAGCTACGGCCAATACGGCGTTATCGGGCAGGCGGGCGTTCAAAGACACAAAACCCAGTTGCGGGTCGAAGGTAAACTCGCTGGGGTCTAATTTCCTTACAGTCATTTTCTTAAAATCCACCACATCGCGCAGGCGGGTTTCGCCGGCAGGGTTTTCCAGAATGGGGGCTACATCAACCAATTGGCGCAGTTGCGGGTCGGTAACCAGTTTGCGGTACAGGTCGTTGGTATAGTTATCGGGGAAGGTGCGCCCGGGAACGGCTATGGTATTGGTATTGTAAGGGTTTGATTCGCCCATGTCGGAAAAAGCCACAATATCGCGTTGGGTATCGTTGGGGGTTCCGCGGTTATCGCTCACATACACGTCAACGCGGGTAATACTCACTTCGGAGTTTACGTAGGGCAGGCTGGCAAGGGCTTTTTCGTAGTTATTTTTAAAGTATTGCGCCAGAAAAAAGTGGCGGTCTTCGTCGTAATCATCGGCCGAAATGCGGAACTGCTGTTGTTGTGCGCCGTTTTGCACGGTAATGTTGCGGGCTTTGGAGCGTTGCTGCGAAAGCACGGTGTTAACCGTTAAGCGCCCGAATTTGAGTTTGCTTTGTATGCCAAACAGGTTTTGCGAACCCGGTATAAGGGTTACCGGTAGCGGAAAACTTACGTTTCCGGCTCTCAGTTCCTGCACAATTTCATCTTCATCGCCAATATACTCCAGTTTTATCTGGTTTTCGAAATCGAAGATGGCCTTGGTGTTGTAGTTGGTGTTTATTTTAAGTTTATCGCCAATTTTACCCACTACGCCCATATTAATGTTCATGTCGAAGAAAAAATTGGGTCCTTGCCTGCGCACAGTAGAAAGCAGGGCAGGGTTATCGATGCGTTGGGTCTGAAAACCGAGTTCCATGTCAATGCTACCGGTGGGGCGTATGTCTATACCGCCCGGCCCGAAGAGGCGGTCAAACAGTTCGCCGCCTTTATACAGGGGCGGAATTAAACCTTTTCCCTGCAGCGGTGTTGAAGATTGTGATTTTTGAAGCCAATATCCGCTTTGCAATTGTTGTTGCTGAGCTTTCCAGAACTCCTCAAAGGTGAGATAGGTAGGAGGGCGGTAGTTCTGACCATTGGCATAGGTTTCGGTAATAATGTAGGTATTGGTTTGCGGGTCGTACTCTACATTTTGCTGTATGGCCGGCGGGTCGTTAAGGTTAAAAGGGCTGGTTTGGGGGTTGGTAACAAAATCGCCCTCTCGTTCGGGAATGGGGTACACCAAAGGTTCTTCGGGTTTTGGCGTATCAGAGGGCAGGGGCAATGGCAATGCGGCATTGGGTTGCGGCGGCACACTCATAATGCCCAGGGTTCCGCCTGTAACGGCCGCAAAAGTGGTGACCAATGAAAAGGCTACAAAAACGGGTATTAAATACTTTTTCCAACTCACGCTGTTAAGGAGTTTTAATCTTCAGTCAATATAGACACATGGAGCAAAACAGGACATAAAAAGCGTTTGGTCTGCCAACTGGAAGCGCCATAACTGCTGCTTTTTATTTTGTAATAGTGTATGATTTGCCCGTATATGATTTAAAGTGGTTAGTTAGTAAACGCAATTCTGTTTTTAAAGGTGGCGTTGGGTTGCACTTTACCCAATTTTGCATGGCTAAAACCGTAAATCAAACCGATTTAACGAGTTAAAACCCCCTGTTAGTATAATATTTGACTGCTTATTTAAGTGTATGGTAAACTTTTTTTGTGGTTATTTGTTTCACCAAGCCCCGAAAACCGGGTTTATAATACCTGTAAGGCCTGCTTTATAAGCAATTCTACGCTGCTTATGTCTGCTTTTTCGCGCAGTACGCGGGCAATGGCTCTTTGTGCCACCGGTTTGGCTATGCCAAGACTTAGCAGCGCCGTAAGGGCATCTTCTTTCATGGCTGCCGCCGGTCCGGAACCGGCCGTATCGGCAACCAATACAGCAACAGGTAGTTTGGTGAGTTTATCTTTCAGTTCCAATATTACGCGTTTGGCAGTTTTGGGGCCTACGCCTTTCATGGTGCGTATAATAGCTTCGTTTTCGGTTACGATGGCCTCCTGAATTTCTGCCGGATTGAGCGAGGAAAGCATGATTTGCGCTGTAGCCGGCCCTATGCCCGAAACCGATATAAGGTGCTGAAACAGGTTTTTTTCGGTTTCATCGGCAAATCCGTACAGGGTGTGGGCGTCTTCCTTTATATGCAGGTGTGTGTGCAGTTTGCAGGTATCGGCATGTTGTATTTGGGAAAAGGTGTGCAAGCTGATGTTTACATGATACCCCACACCGCCGGCGGTTTCTATAACCACATAGGCGGGCGTTTTTTGGGTAAGTTGTCCTTTTATATAGGCTATCATTGCCGGGTTTAAATGCTTGCTTTGGTGAATACGCCGCAAAATTAGAAAAAATTTGCGGTTTGTGGCAATATTGCCGGCTACTGTGGGTAAAAGTTGGGAGAACTACATCATTTTTATGCAGCAGATTTTTACCAACCGGCACGCAGAACCCCCGGGCTATATGCTAAAAAAGAGTTTATTGAGTGTCCGCGCCAATAACTTACCGCACCACCGCCACCTTGCCCCGCGCCAATACCATGCCGCCGCTAATACCGCCATTGTCGGAGTCCCCTCCGACAACACTATTGCCATTGTCGGAGTCTTCTCCGACGAACCACTATTGCCATTGTCGGAGTCTTCTCCGACAATACCACTACCACTGACTACATAAAAATAGATGCCCGCCGGCAGGTGCGCCACCGAAATGGTGTGGGGTGCAGAACTTGCGGTTGTTGAGCTTGTTATGTTTGCCTGCCATTGGTTTTTTTAAATGCGTGCATTGAATTTTTGCCCCTTTTGTTGTGCTTCGGAACAAGTTTTGCTATCTTTGCTGCCGTATAGGAGCAGGGTTATACATCAGGCGCTTATCAATCCGGCAATTTATAAAAATGGTTTAACCAAAAAACGGCAAGTTATGAAATCGCCCTATTTTAGAGAAGAACACCATCTGTTCAGACAAACGGTACGGCAATTTATTGAAACCGAAGTGGCACCCCATGCCAATGAGTGGGAAGAAAAACAGGAAATACCGCGCTATATATGGCAACGCATGGGCGAACTGGGATTTTTGGGGCTGCACTACCCCGAAAAATACGGCGGTTCGGCGGCCGACTTTTTTTACTCGGTCATTTTTACCGAAGAATTGAGCCGCAGCCTCATGGGCGGCTTTTGTGCTGCCGTGGGCGTACATCAATACATGGCTACGGCACACCTTGCCCAAGCCGGTTCCGAAGCGCTGAAGCAGCAGTACCTTGTACCGGCTATATCGGGCAGTAAAATTGGCGCATTGGCAATTTCGGAACCCGGCGCCGGCTCCGATGTGGCCAACCTTCGTACAACCGCTGTCAGGGAGGGCGACTACTATGTTGTAAACGGCTCTAAAATTTTTATTACCAACGGCGTTTACGCCGATTTTGTGGTGGTAGCCTGCAAAACCAATCCGGCGGCGGGCATTTCGGGCATCAGCCTCCTTATTGTTGACCGGAATATGCCCGGTTTCACTGCTTCCAAGCTCAAAAAAATGGGCTGGCACAGTTCCGATACGGGCGAGTTGTTTTTTGACAACGTGCGCGTGCCTGCTGCCAACCTCATAGGGCACGAGGGCAACGGTTTTTATTATATTATGGATAGTTTTCAGTTAGAGCGCCTCATTGCTTCTATAGGCTCGGTGGCCGCCGCCGAAGTAGGGCTTGAAATTACCCTGAAATATATAAACGAGCGCGAAGCCTTCGGGAAAAAGGTAAATAAATTTCAGGCAATCAGGCACAGCCTGGCCGATATTGCCACCGAAACCGAAGCCGCCAAACAGTTTACCTACTATACCGCCTGGTTGTATGACCAGGGTGAGTTTGCGGTAAAAGAATGCTCTATGCTGAAACTGCTCACCAGCGAACTGGCAAAAAAAGCCGCCGATGTGTGCCTGCAATGCTTTGGCGGATACGGCTATATGGAAGAATACCCCATTGCCCGAATGTACCGCGATGCCCGCGTAGGTACTATTGCCGGCGGAACCTCTCAAATTATGCGCGAAATTATTTCGAAAATTATTATTGATGATGTTGCTTACCAGCCGGCTTATACCGATGCACAAACCAAACCCGCCAAACCAACGCCCGAAAAACCCGAAAACAACGCACAACCCGAAGATAAAAAAGAAGCAAAAACAGAAATAATAAACCAAAATAATTCTTTAACCACAGCAATCAACCAAAACCAACTTACCAGCAGCATGAACAGCACACCGCAAACTGCAAAAGAAATTGTATTGTCACTTTCAGACAGGCTTAAAACCTACAAAGTTGACCCCAACTACCAAACCACCGTTCATTTCGACCTGCTTGGCCCCAACGGCGGCAAGTTTACCGTAAACATTTCCAACGGCGCCTGCACCGTGCAGGAAGGACATATTGGACAAGCCAATTGCATGCTTACCGCCAAAGACAAAGACTACGAAGATGTGGAACTTGGCCGCTCAAACCCCCAAATGGCGGTGCTAATGGGCAAAATCCGCCTTTCTAATATGGGCGAAATGATGACCTTTTCAGGACTGTTTAAACGGCTTTTTTAACCGGTTCCTCATATTTGTAACTGTTTTTTTCCCAATTTCAGACCAACCCGCAAAACAGCTATGAACTGTTTTGCGGGTTTGGTGTGTTATACTCTTTGCCTTAGCAAAACAACTTTAAACAGCAACAAACAAGCATGTCGGATTGTGTTGATTTTATTTACGGCTATCCTTCGCCGCAAAGAGAGGTAATGCTATATTTGCACCGGCTTTTTACCGGGTTTCCGGGGGTGGTGGGTAAAATTACTTACAAAATACCCTTTTACTACCGCAAAACATGGGTGTGCTACCTTAACCCCACCAAAAGCGGAGCAATAGAACTGGGCTTTACCCGCGGCGCCGAACTGCAAAACGAAAACGGTTTGCTAAATGCTAAAGGCCGCAAACAGGTAAGCAGCGTTACTTACGCATCGGTAGCCGATATTAACGAAGAAGCGCTGCTGCAGGTATTGCAGGAAGCCCTGCTGCTCGACGAAAAAGTGCCCTATTCGGTTAAAAAATTCAGGAAAAATTAATGTGCTTTCCAGATGTGTGGTGAAATTATATTTTTGAGTTGTAATTGAAATGAAAACAAATGATTGAAATTAAAATACCCGAAAATCACCTGCATATCATTAAACTGGTAGCAGAGGCAGCCCATGAACTGGGTTTCCCTGCCTTTTTAATTGGCGGCTATGTGCGCGACCTTATACTGAAACGACCCTGCAAAGACATTGACATTGTTTGTCAGGGAAGCGGCATTGCGCTGGCTACTCATGCATCTGCCAAAATACCCGATGCCGGACATGTTGCCATTTTTAAAAATTTCGGAACTGCCATGTTTAAGGTTGCCGACCTCGACCTGGAGTTTGTGGGCGCACGCAAAGAATCTTACCACCGCCACTCGCGCAAACCCGTGGTAGAAGACGGCACCCTGGAAGACGACCAAAACCGCCGCGATTTTACCATTAACGCCCTGGCCATTAGCCTGAACCCGCACAATTTTGGCGCACTCATTGACCCCTTCAACGGATTAACCGACCTGCAACACGGCATCTTAAAAACACCCCTCAGCAACCCCGATATTACTTTTTCCGACGACCCCCTGCGCATGATACGCGCCATACGGTTTGCCACCCAACTTGGTTTTTCCATTGAACCGCATACCCTCCAAGCCATTGGCCGCAACCACGAGCGCCTGCGCATTATTTCGGCCGAACGCATTATTGACGAGCTGAACAAAATAATGAACTGCCCGCAACCATCGGTGGGGTTTAAACTGCTGCTCGACACCGGCCTGCTGAACGTATTTTTCCCCGAACTGGCAGCCATGCAGGGTATAGAGGTAATGAACGGTATAGGACATAAAGATAACTTCTACCACACCCTTAAGGTGCTCGATAACCTGTGCGCCGTAAGCAATAACCTGTGGCTGCGCTGGGCTGCCCTCCTGCACGATATTGGTAAACCCGTAACCAAACGCTTTGACCCCGACGAAGGCTGGACTTTTCATGCACACGAAGCTGTAGGCGCTGCTATGGTAAAACATATTTTTAAGCGCCTTAAACTGCCCCTTAATGAACACATGCGCTTTGTAGAAAAAATGGTGGCCATGCACCAACGCCCTATTACCCTTACCAAGGAAGAAATTTCCGACTCCGCCCTGCGCCGCCTGCTCTTTGATGCCGGAAACGACTTGGAAGAACTTATGCTGCTTTGCCGGGCCGATATTACCTCAAAAAATGAAGAACGCGTGCAGCGCTACCTCGAAAACTATAACATACTGGCCGTAAAACTACAGGAACTGGAAGAAAAAGACCGCATACGCAACTGGCAACCACCCATTGACGGACAAATTATTATGGACACTTTTCAACTGCTGCCCGGCCCGCAGGTAGGCGCCATAAAAACCGCCGTGCGCGAAGCCATTTTAGATGGCATTATTGCCAATAATTACCAGGCTGCCTATGAATTTATGCTGCAAACAGCCGCCCAAATGGGATTGCAGCCGGTAACAGCATAGCTTTTACCGCGCATCTTTACTCCGTTTTGTCGGGGGTACTGCATTAATTGCCATATCATTTTGTTAAATTATTCAGTTTGTTTGGCCGCCTGAAAAAAAAATCGGTATTTGGTGTGTCATTTCATTATCATTTTATCACCAAAAAACCAGGGCCATGAACACATTTGTTACAAAACAGGGGTGCTACAACTTATTTTGCGCTTTATGTTTTCTTGTTGGCAGTTTTAGTGCAGTACAGGCGCAACTTATTGTAGAGCCGGGAACCCCGCCCGACCAAATGGTTGAAATACTTACCGGCGGCGGCGTAAGTGTTGACAACATAGAACTCAACTGCCCCGCCGGCGCCTTTGGCACCTTTAACGGACTTGCCTCCAACATTGGCATTGAAACCGGTATCATGCTGGCCACCGGCCCCCTCGAAATTGCCGTAGGACCCGATGATGCCGAAAGCGCCGGACAAGACAACGGCGGGCCGGGCTACCCCCTGCTTACCGATATTGCCGGAAATACCACCTTCAATGCCTGTGTTTTGGAGTTTGACATTGTGCCGCAGGGCAATGTGCTTACCTTTAATTATGTGTTCGGGTCAGAAGAGTACAACGAGTATGTATGCTCGGGATTTAACGATGTGTTTGCGTTTTTTGTAAGCGGCATTAACCCGGCCGGACCCGATTATGCCAATACCAACGTAGCCCTTATTCCGGGAACCGATATTCCGGTGGCTATTAATTCGGTAAACAACGGCACGGTGGGTTCTGCCGGTACACCCGGCGGCTGCATCAGCCTCGATTACCCCGAGTATTTTGTTGATAACAACGGCGGCTTATCGGTGCAGTACGACGGGTTTACCGCCGTACTTACTGCAACGGTAAACGTAGTGCCTTTTGAAACCTACCACTTTATTTTATCTATTGCCGATGCCGGCGATGGCGTTTTCGATTCGGGAGTGTTTCTGGAAGCCGGCAGTTTTGAATCCTTGCCCGAATTTTCACTGTCGCCTCCCGATGCTGTTTTGGAGGGCTGTACAGAAACTACCGTTACCGTATTTATTGACGAACCCGAAGAAACAGATGTGCCGGTAGCATTAACCTACGGTGGTACTGCTACCTCGGGATTAGATTATTTACCCCTGCCCGGCGTAGTAACCATTCCTGCCGGCGAATCATCGGTTAGTTTCACCGTTACCACCCTGCCCGATGGTTTTCCCGACCCGTTTGAAACCATTATCATTACCCTTGCCGAAACCGGCGCTTCTACTACCATTACCATTTTAGAACCCGATGCACCCGAAGTGAATTTGGGTGAAGGCGGTTTAATTTGCCCCGGCAATGTTGTTACCCTTAATGCTGCCAACCCCGGTGAGGTAACTTACCTGTGGCAAGATGGCAGTACCGGCTCCACCTATACCGTTACTTCGGCGGGCAACTATGCCGTAACCGTAACCGGACAATGCGGACTTGTGGCAACCGGTGAAGTAACCTTTACCACTCAACCCCAATTATCGGTAAACTTAGGCCCCGATGTGGAAACCTGTCAGCCGGTAACCTTAAATGCCACTACCCCCGATGCGCTGTCATACCTCTGGAATACCGGCGAAACCACGGCAACCATTACCGCTGCCGCATCGGGTAATTATTCGGTAACGGTAAGCAATGATTGCAGCACGGTTTCCGATGAGGTACAGGTTACTTTTGGCGGCGGCATTTTTGTTGAATTGGGCGAAAACCGAACCCTTTGTATGGAAGCGGTAAATGTATTGGATGCCACCAACCCCGATGCCACTGCTTACCTGTGGTCTGATGGCAGCACCGGCGCTACCCTTACCATTACCCAAACCGGCGTTTACTCGGTTACCGTTAGCGGACCCTGCGGCACCGGCACCGATGAAGTTTGTTTGGTAGTAGAAAGTTGCAACCCCGGTTGCAGCAGCATGGAAATTACCCAGGTGGTTGACTGCGCCACTGATGTAGAGTTTACCTACCAGGTGTATGCCAGCATTGCAGGCGGCACACCGCCTTATACCGTTACCGGCGATTACAACGGATTGGTTGATGAGGATAATGAGGTAATTTTGCTGGGTTTGTATGATTTTGGCCAATTTTATTCTTTTGATGTAACCGATGCCAACGGCTGTGTGCGCAGTGTGTTGGGCAAACCGGTTTGCAGTACTCTGCCGGTAACACTTACCCGTTTTGACGGAGAGGCGTTGCAAACAGCTAACCTGCTTTGGTGGCATACAGCAGCCGAGGTAAATAACGCTTACTTTACCCTCTTGCGCTCTGCCAACGGCATTAATTTTACCCCCGTTGCCCAAATTGCAGGCGCCGGAAACAGCAGTACGGGCAGGTATTACCAGTATGAAGACCGGCAACCCTTGCAGGGAAACAACTATTACCGCCTGCAACAAACCGATTTTGACGGACAAACCACTATTGCCGGCACCATTTTGCTCAACCGAAGCACCGCCGCCGCCGGCATTATGCCTTTTACCGTTGCCCCCAACATTACCCGCAATGAGTTAACAGTGCTTTTTGCCGCCGCCACACCTTCCAACAGCAACCTGCTGTTGTTTGATACTGCCGGCCGCCTCTTGCAGACACTTAACCTGCAGGAAGGGCAGCAAACAGCAGTATTGCAGTTACAAAACTATCCGGCAGGCATGTATTTGCTGCGGTTTGCATCGCCTTCGGGCATGTACTCGGCAAAAGTGGTTAAGGAATAGGGGTTTGCAGAAATATTCACACATAAGAAAACGGGCACCAAACACACAGGTTTTGCTGCCCGTTTTATACTAAACCATGCCCCGGCAAGAGGTTAAATATCGCCCGTTTTGGGTTTAAATTTGGGGTGGCGCTGCATTAAAACGGCATACATGGCATCATAGGCTTTTTGTTGCAGTTGTGGCACATCGGCTTCGGTCATGCCTTTGGTTTCTATGGGGTCGGTAAAAATGGCGGTCATGGTGCAGGGGCGCAGGGGCATTTTTTCGTTGGGCATTAAATCATTGGCACCAATTAAAACAAAAGGCGCAACAGGCAGTTGGGTTTCAATGGCAATGCGAAATGCACCGGAATGAAAAGGCAACAGCGGCTGTTCCATTTTTTTGTTGCGCGTACCTTCGGGAAAAACCATAACCGAAATGCCGTGCTTTGCGTGTTCCAGCATTTGTTCCACGCTTTTTTGGCGGCTTTCCTTATCGCCCCGGTCAACAAAAACGGCTACTTTTTTAAAAATATAGCCCATTATGGGTATTTTTTTTACCTCCACTTTGGCTAAAGGGGTAAAATTGTTGTGCTTTATGGCAGCGTTTACTAATATGGCATCGCCCATAGAAGTATGGTTGACCACAAAAATATAGGGCTGTGATTTTTTTACCTTATCGGCACCTTCAATTACCAACTTTACTCCCGACAGCACCGCCCATAAATTTACCCAAATTTTGTTATATCCCAGCATATAATTAAGCCCTCTCATGCCAAACAACGAGGCCACTGAATATACCACCACGGCAAGCAGCATTAAGACAAAAAACACCAGGCCTGCCCACAATGAATACAAATACCGGAACAGGATCATAAAACAACGGTTTTAAAAATGGAGCAATAAAACATAACTCCGGCAAAATTCCGAAAATTTGGCAAGTTTGCCAAATAATATTGGCGCAATTGCAAAATGGCAGTGCATAACATACCCGGCACACCCGCAACTGTTTTTTCTTGTTTAACAAATATTTACGGCGTATCTTTGCGCCCGGTTTTAATAAATGTTTTACTTTTCAATTAACTTTTTATGATTACCAAAGAATATACGGCAAAACATTGCAAAGTAACTTTTACATTGCCCGGCAACGTCAGTTTTGAAAACAGCGACATTCGGGTGTTGGGTACTTTTAATAACTGGGTTTGGGAAAGCGGCGCCCGTTTTACCCGTACCGAAAACGGTTTTGAAGCTTCTGTACAACTGGAGCACAATAAAACCTATGAATTTAGGTACCTGCAAGATGAGGTTTTCTGGTTTAACGATGAACAGGCCGACTCGTTTGTGCCCTCGCCTTACCTTGATGTGCAGAACAGTGTGCTGGAAACGGGCAGTTATGTGCCTCCGAAAAAAGCGGCAAAACCTCAAAAACAAACCCCGGCAAAAGACGACCTGAAACAGATAGAAGGCATTGGGCCAAAAATTGAAGAGTTGCTCAACAGCAAAGGTATCACCACCTTTGAACTATTATCGGAAACTGCGGTTGCAACGATTGAAAGCCTGCTGGAAGCAGCCGGACCGCGTTTCAGAATACACAACCCGGCTACCTGGCCGCAACAAGCCGCCCTGGCGCTCAAAGGTGAGTGGGAACAACTGAAAAAATGGCAGGACGAGTTAAAGGCAGGCAAGCAAAAAAAATAAACCGCCCCGGCGTTTTTTATTGCCCTGTAACAAGCAGGTAATTCATTTTTGCCTGCAACAGTTGCAGGCGGTGTATAGAACGGTTTTCTTCTGCCTGATTTTCGGCGTTCAGTTCGGTTATATAATCGGCGGCGCTGATAACCCCGTTTTCCAATTGGGCTGATGCCGTGTTTTTAATTTTTTGGCGCAGGACAATTATTTCCTTGTCCTTTTCAAGAAGGGCAAGCAGTTTTTCTATATCTGTTTGTGCCTGTTGCAGTTGCACGCGGCTGTTAAGTAAAAACACGTCTTTTTGCACCCCAAGGCTTTGCCGGTTTATTTGCAGCAGTTGTTGTTCTTTTTTTCGGGTATAAAGCCCCGAAAGTTGCCAGTTGGCCCTAAGCCCGCCGATGAAGAAAATGTCGAACTCGTTTTTGAGCTGGTTAAGGCCGGGTCTGCCATAGCCGGCGGTGGCAAACAAGCCCAGTTTAGGACGGTTTTTGGCTTTAATGAGCAAACCCTGTGCTTCGGTTTGTTTTTGTTGTGCCGAAATAACTGCCAGTTCGGGGCGGTAAAATTCGGGCGCGGCGCTGTAATTGGGCATGGTTATATCGGGTTGTTCAAAAACCGTAGTTTCGGTAAAATTTTGATTGGTAAGCAAAGCCAGCATCTGTACATTGGCTTTTTTGGCCCATTGAAGTTCAAGGGTTTTTTGGTCGGCTTTCAGCATTTCGGCCTGCAGGATGGCAAGGTTGGCGGGCAGTACCACCCCGTTTTCAATGCCGGCTGTTACTTTGGCTATTTTGGTTTGCAGGTCGGCTTTCAGCAAATCGGTTAATTTGAGTTGCTCATCCAGCAGGAGTACGGCCAAATAGAGTTGCGTAACTTTTTCGCGCAGTTTATACAGTTCGGCTTCAATTTTTTGCTGCTCTGTTTCGTTATTTAAATGTTGAATTTCCTTTTGGCTTTTAATGGCGCCGCCATCATAAAGCGGCTGCTGCAGGTCTAAGGTTAAACGGTATTGATCTTTGGAAGGTGGTTCTATGGTAACAATAGGAATATCAACCGGAAGTTGAATTACCGCCGATTGGTAGGTTGCCTGAACATTTACCCCAAGTTGCGGAAGCCAGCCTCTTTGCAGGTTTTGTATGGTTAAATTGGTGGCTTGGCTTAGCAGTTGCTGTTGCTGTATAAGCGGAAAATTGCTTTTTGCCAGCCCCAGGCATTGAGGTAAAGTAGTAGATACTATGATTTGGGCTGCAAGGTAACCCGGAAAAAGCAGTAAAAGGCTGTATAACAAGTGTCTAAACATCTGTGCAAGTTTTATGAAAATGTTTACCAATTTTGCTTACGCTCGTAAAGATAGCAAAGCCCCTTAACCCATTTCCATAAAGCAGTTAATTTTATACAGGCAGATAAATTTGAATGTTCAAAATGCTGAAAATAGATATTTTGAACGTAAGATTTATATTTAATGGTAAAAAATGCTTTTTGGGGGCAAAAGCGGCTATTTACTTATTTTGCATCGAAAGTGTCATGGCAATGTAAAAAACAGAAGGGTATTCAATATTGGTAAAAAATGGCATTAAATTTTCTGTTTTATAATTAAATCGAAAAGTTTAATTTTGTTAAACAAATACAAATAATATCCGTACCTTAGTGGTAACAAATCTATTGCGTATGAAAATTCGTTTTGTGTTTCCGGCGCTGGTTGCCCTGCTGCTGCTGGCAGGTATGAGCAAGCCGGTTGCCTGCAGTCCTGTTGGCGACAAAGATATCAGCTTTAATTTTACCATACAACCGCTCAATATAAACGGCGAAGGCGCGCAGTTTGCCCCCGTGTTTTACCAAAACGGCATTGTATTTTGCAGCAGCAAGCGCGACAACCTGCGTTTTGGCACGGCGGCAATTGGTAATGACCTTGCCCTGTACTATGCCGCCCAAAATGCCGATAAAACCTTTAAAGTGCCCCAAAAAATGAAAGGCACAGGAATGGGAGGCTATGAAGCAGGCCCGGCCTATATTACCCCCGATTTTAAACACATGGTATTTTCGCGCAACAAAAACAAATCGGCCAAAAATGAAGCCGCTACCTGGGGGCTTTATTTTGCTGACCTTACCACTTCTGCCGAATGGGGTGAAGCCGAACACTTTGTACATAATTTTAACCAGTTTGATGTACAGCAGCCTTGTCTTTCGCCCGACGGACGTATTTTGTACTTTGTTTCGGATTTGCCGGGCGGCGTGGGCGGAACCGATATTTACATGTGCTATAAAATTGGCAACACCTGGAGCCGCCCCGAAAACCTGGGCAGCCGCGTAAACAGCATTTACAACGAGTCGTTTCCGTATGTAGCCGCAGACGGAACCCTGTACTACGCCTCGGCCGGGTTTGACAACGGCGACGGGGTGGACATTTTTTATACCCGAAAAATTGCCGGCGAATGGCTGAACCCCCAAAAGCTGCCCGCACCGGTTAATTCTGCCAAAGACGATTTCAGTTTTATTATTTCGCTCAACCAGTCGGGAAGCGGCTATGGATATTTTGCCTCAGACCGCAATGGTAATACCGATTTGTTTTCGTTTAGCGTAACCGTTTACACGCAACCCGATTTTGCCGGCACACAACCCGGCAATGCCGATGTGGCCGTAGCCCGCAGTGTAAGCAACGAAACGCAGTTTGTGAGCAGCACCACACAACCTGTAGGAAAAAAAGTAATGCTTAACGGCATTATTGGCATGAACAAACCGTTTTTCCCGCAAGGACGCTGGCATATACTGCCCGAAACCGCCCGTGAATTGGATAAATTGGCAACTTATATGGTGAAAAACCCGCGCCTGAGCGTGGAAATCAGTGTGCATACCGACTCGCGCGGCGATGATGATGCCAACCTGCAATTGAGTTCTAAAAGAGCCAACTCCATACAGGTTTACCTGATATCGAAACATATTGACGGCAGCCGTATAACCGCTTTGGGCTATGGTGAAACTCAACTGCTTAACTACTGCCGCAATGGCATGAACTGCAGCGACGAAATGCACAACGAAAACAACCGCGTAGAAGTGCGTGCCACTCCCGAAAGCGAATTTACCGTTAACTGGGGCGCCAATTACAGCGCCGCCTCGCTTACGCAGCAGCCCGCTCCCGACCAGCCCGTTAGCAGGGGGCTTGATGTACAAAGCGCCGTAAACGGTAAACTGTACTACAAACTTACCGTTGGCCCGTTTGACCGGATTGACAACCGCACTTTTTACGAATGCCGTCAGTTAGATATTAACCTCAGCTATGAAGATTCGCCCAAAGGTAAACTGGTGGTGCTGGGCCCCTACGAAAACATGCAGGAGGCCTACCGCAACAAAGCCTACCTCGAATCGAGGGGCATACAGCGCACACAGGTAAACAGCATGAGCGCCAGCAGTTTAACCCGCTACGAGCCGGCAGCCGGAAACAACAGTAATGAGGTAATCAATGATACCGATGCCACCTACGAACTGCACATCGGGCCCTTTAAACATGTTGACAACAATACCTACCATCGTTTTGCCAACCTGGGCACACCCATTCACATTGAATACACCACCAAAGGCATGATGATAGTGCTGGGGCCTTACAAAACCATGTCGGAAGTGGAAGAATACAAAGAATTGGTAAAAGAGCGGGTATCGTCTAACAAAACCAAAGTACAGGTATTTAACGACGGCGAACAGGTATTGGAAAGTAAAAAGGCAAAACACAAACGCAAAAAGTAGTTTGTACGCTGCTTCTACCGCCCGCCGTAAAAAAAACGGCTGCCGGTGTAACGATTTAAACCGTCGGGGTGTTTATATAGCTAAACAGCTTGTATGTTGCAGCAGTATTTTGCACCCGGAAGGGTAAACCTCATTGGCGAGCATATAGATTACAACGGTGGATTGGTTTTACCCATTGCCATTGCACAGGGAATAGGCGCAAAAGTATTGTACACCGGCAACCCGGAGGTGCGTATAAGGTCGGCCGGAATGAACGGAGAACTGGTGGTAAACCTGCTTTCCGAAACATTTGAAAAACGCCCCGAAGCATGGATGAACTACCCTTTGGGAGTTATTAAATACCTGCTGCCCTATATACAACCCCATACCAACGGCTTTGATGCAGCATTGCATACCGATTTACCCGCAGGTTCGGGGCTTTCTTCGTCGGCAGCATTAGAAGTATTAACGGCCTATATTCTGCTGAACATGGGCAACGGACAATCTAAGTCCGATGGTGTAATGATTGCCAAACTTTGCAAACAGGTTGAAAACGAATTTGTAGGCGTAAACTGCGGCATTATGGACCAGTTTGCGGTATCTATGTGCAAGGCACAACACGCCCTGCTGCTCAATTGCAACAGCCTGAAATACCAATATGTGCCGTTTGAACCCGGAAACTACTCTTTGCTGGTAATGAACACCAACAAACCGCGCAAATTATCCGAATCAAAATACAATGAACGCAAAGGCGAATGTGAGCAGGCCCTCACACTTATTAACCACAACCGCGGAAGCCACCCCATAGACAACCTTTGTCAGGCCGATTTTAACTGGCTGGGCTATATAAAAGACAACTTGTTGCATAAGCGCGCCAAACATGTAATTACCGAAAACTACCGCGTACAGGCTGCGGTAAACGCCATGCAAGCTAATGACTGGTATGAGTTTGGCGAACTGCTTACCCAATCGCACTGGTCTTTGCGCGATAATTACGAGGTAACCGGTTTTGAACTGGATACACTGGTAAACCTGGCTGTTCATGCTTCGGGTTGTTTGGGTGCGCGCATGACCGGCGCAGGGTTTGGCGGCTGTGCCATTGCGCTGGTAGAAACGTCAAAAATCGGGCAATTTACAGAACAGGTAAAACCGGCCTATGACAAAACAACCGGCCTTTCGCTCGAAATTTTGGTTACCCGCGCTGAAAGCGGCGTGCATCTGCAAGCCTGAATTTCCGGATTTACTGCGTCGATTCGCTCACACTCACGGTTCCAACCGTACCACTGTTCCATTGTACGGTAATGCTGTTGGTTCCCTGCCCGTTTACAATAGCGCCGTTTGTGCTTACTGTCCACAGGTATATATGCCCTGCTGTGTATAAAACGCTGTAGGTTTCCTGTCCGTTGAGGCAAACATTGGCTGTGCCCGCAATAACCGGCGCCGGCGTTTGTATAACGGTTACCGTTATGACATTTGAAATGCTGGTTTGCTGGTTGGCGGTAATTTGTGCGGTATAGTTGCCCGTTTGCGTGGCAGTATAGTTTGCTGCCGTTGCGCCGCTTATGTTTACCCCGTTTTGCTGCCATTGGCAGGCATAGCCGGCGCCTGTGCCGGCGGTTAACACTACGCTGCCACCCTGGCAAAAAGTGGTGATTCCGGCGGCGGTTATGGTGGCAGCAGGCGGCGGGGTGTAGTCAATTTTGTAATCGGCCACCACCGGCAAGTGGTCAGACATGTTGTACAGGGCATTAATGACTGCGGACGGAGCCGAATTGTTGGTCGGGTTTATAAGGTTTTGGTTAAAGCGCAAACCATCCTGTCCGGTTGCACGGTAGGTGTTGGGCACTAAAGATATGCGGGCGGTGTTGTTGAGTATGCTATTTGAGATGAGCTGAAAATCAAAACGGTCGTCCATTCCGCCGGTTGCGCCGCCATCGGGCAGGCTGGCAAGCCGCGTTGATTGCGTATGGTAAGGCGCTGCGGCACTGTTGTCGTGCCAGTTGAGCGGAACCGATACCAACGGGTCGTTAAACCGTATGGCGGCGTTGGCGCTGTAGTTGGTAAGTGTCTGAAATGCCGGTTCGGTGCCGGTGTAGAGGTTAAAATCGCCCATAACAATAAAATTTCCCGGCGCATAAGGGCAGGCGGCAAGGTATTCCATAAGGGTAGTAGCCATTTGGTTGCGCTCGGTTTCATATCCCATACTGGCTTTAAAGTGGGCAATAACCACATTCAGAAAAATAGTATCGTGCGTAACAGCCAAATTGGGCGAGCGGTAATACAACACATAGTGGTTCATTTCGCGCAGGGCAGGGTAGGGTATTACAAATTGCGTTTTCAGCCCCAGCAGGGTGTTGTTGTAAAAAAGCATGTTGCAAATGCCCGAGCCGGCTGTACAGGAGTAGTTTGCCCGTGCAAAGGTACTGCCACTGCCGGCGTTCAGTACATTGTTGAGCAGGTTGTCGGCGTAGGCAGAGTCGGCATCTAATTCCACAACGCCCCAAATATCGGGGTGTAAATGGTTGTTAATGGTAGTGAGGTAGCCGTTTTTGGTGGCAATATTGCTTGCACCGGGATAATCGAGCAGGTTATAACTCATTACCCGAATGGTATCTTGTGCTGCCAAACTATTAAGCAGCAACGGCAGAAGCAAGCCCGTTACAATTGCATATTTAAGCAGGTGCATGTTTTTGGTTAAAACGTTTAGTAAATAAAGAAATATGAAACGGCACACAAAAAAGCGCCAAACCAAATTTTTACAAAAGCATTGCAAAAAGGGCAGTACTGCCAAACAGCTATGGCGCCGGATGCGTAAATTTACAGAACTTGTGCAATAATTAACCTTACATGCGCCTATATTGGGTAAAACCTGCTATATTGGGCAATATTTGGGGCTTGTTTTTTCGGGAAAACAGGGGGGTAATCCGGGTTTCAAAATAAGCTGTCTAATGTAAAGCGCCATACTTATGAAGGAAGTATATATCATATCGGATTTGCACCTTGGTGGTGAGCCGGCAAAACCCACCGAGTTGCGTGGTTTTCAGCTCAATACGCACGGACGGCATTTGGCCGCTTTCATTACCCAATTGGCCGAACAGGAAGACCGCCAAATTGAGTTAATTATTAACGGCGATTTGGTTGATTTTTTGGCCGAAGCGCCATGGGCGGCTTTTGAGTACAACACCGCACAAGCTATACAGAAACTAAAGCGCATTATGCGGCGCGAAGCACCTGTGTTTACCGCCCTGCAGCAGTTTTTATGCAGCAGCAACCACAGTTTGGTGCTGCTGCCGGGCAACCACGACCTTGAACTCTGCCTGCCCGCCCTGCGGCGCGTTTTTGAAGAGGCAATAGGCGCTACCGGTGCAAATTTCAGGTTTTTATATGATGGCGAGGCATATATTATTGGAACCGAAGTGCTGGTAGAGCATGGCAACCGCTACGATGCCTGGAACAGTGCCGATGACAACAACCTGCGCCTGCTGCGCGAGAAAATGTCGCGTGCCGAAAAAACCGGACCCGATACCTTCAGAGCGCCCAAAGGCAGTGCACTGGTAGAGCAAATCATGAACCCGATGAAAGAAAAATACCGGTTTATAGACCTGCTTAAACCCGAAACCGGAGCCGTAATTCCCATTTTACTGGCTTTGGAACCAAACCTGCGCACCAAAATTGACGACCTTTTGCGCATTTACCTGAGCGATACCGCTTTGGGGGGTATTACCGGCAGAAACCTGCCGTCAGACGGAACGGAGAAATCGGGCACAACATTGGCGCCGGAAGAAGATTTGGTAAACCGCGAATTGCAGCAATTAATGAATGACGAAGATTTACAGGAATTTCTCAGTGCCACCGATGCAGCTACAACACCCGAAATAAACACCGGCAACGAAGATTCAACCCGCGAACCGGTTACCGAACGGAAATTTGATTTCGGGTTTGTTACCGGTGTGCTGCAACTATTGCTTTTTAACCACCGCAACACGCTTACCCAAAGATTGCCCGCTTTGCTCAGGGCACTTCAAGCCCTGCAAAACGACAAAACTTTTGATATTGCAACCGAAACTTTTACCGAGTACCTTACCGCAGCAAAAAAATTGGCCGCCAATGGCTACCGGTATATCGTTTTCGGACACACACACCTGGCCAAAAAAATACACATGGGAAATGATGCCTGGTATTTTAATTCGGGAACCTGGGCAGATTTAATGGCTTTTCCAACCCATATTGTAGCTGCCGGCAACAAACAAACCGCCCTTGCACATTTAGAGCAGTTTGTTGAGGAAATTACCCTTACCAACCTTGCCGAACATATACGGTTTAATCCCACCTGTGTATATATAAGGCTCGATGCCTATGAAAAAGTACAGCAAATTGACCTGCTTTCTTACCAATGGCAAACCAAAACCCTGGAGCCGCTAAACTGAATTTTGTAACCGGGAAAAAGTCTGAATGTTTGGAATGAAAAAATACTTTTTTTTAATACTATTTTATGCCCTATGGCTACAGGCATTTGCACAATTACCCAATACCGATATTTTTTTGCTTAACCTCAATTGGTCGAAAAAAGGCGAACTGAAGATTCATGGCAATCCCGAAAACCTGACCAACCGGAGCGGCTATGATAACCAGCCCTCATTTTTGCCCGATGGCGAAACCCTGCTCTTTACCTTGGCCGACACCACCGGGCAAACCGATATTTACCGGTTGCCCCTGCAAACCAAAATACGGCAAAACCTTACCCAAACACCTGCCACATCGGAGTACTCGGCGCTTTGCTTGCCCGGTAATTCGTTTTTTACCGTAGTTCGGGTTGAGGAAGACGGTAAAACCCAACGGCTCTGGCAGTTTCCGCTTTCGGGACCCCAAGCCGGAGTACCTGCCTTATTTCAGCCTCATATTGCCGGCGTGGGCTACTATTACCGAACCCCGCAAGATACGCTGGCCTTGTTTGTAATTACCGAACCACCCACCCTGCAGGTTGCCGGACTAACCGACTCGGCAGGCTTGGTTGCAGCCACCAACATAGGCCGTTGTTTGCAGCCTGTAGCCCGCCAACCCGGCACCATAAGTTTTCTGCTTAAACTAAGCAACGCAAACTGGCTTATTAAACGTCTTACCCTTGGCAACCTCGATACGCAAACCGTAGCGCCTGCCCTTAGCGGGGCAGAAGATTTTGTGTGGCTGCCCGACGGAAGTTTGGTAATGGGGAAAAACAGCCGGCTTTTTCGCCTGCTGCCCAAACAAAAAGAGTGGACGCTTATGGCAGATTTTAGCGACTTAAGTGTGCGCAATATTTCGCGTCTTGCTGTAAATGCCAATGGCACTAAGCTGGTTTTTGTGGCCGAAATGTTTAAATAAATTAACCCGAAAACGGCATGACCTCCTGCCATAAATGCAAATTTGCAAGGCAGGAATACAAAAATGATTAAGAAATTAATTTTTGGGAAATAATGCGCCTTTTTTCAGGTATTGCTCTTTTTTGTTTTGCTTTTTCCGTTTCGCAGGTTTTGTGGGCGCAACAAAAGTATGTTTTTGAAATTAAATACCAATCTGTTGCCGATTCTGCCTTGCTTGCCAATATTGCAGACACAAAAAACAACTTTACCACCTCCCAACAATGCACGGCAGCCCTGCGCAATTGGCTAACCCGGCTGCAGGACAGGGGATATCTTGCCGCCTCCTTCGACTCGGTGTATTCCGATACGCTTAAAACAAGTTGTTCGTTCTATTTGGGGAAACCATACAAATGGGTGGCGCTTCATGTAGAACAAATACCCAAAAACGTTTTGCAACAAGCCGGTTACCGTGCCAAAACACTGGCAGCAAAACCGGTTAACCTGCAGCAATTGCAGCAGTTGCAGCAAAACCTGCTCCGCTATGCCGAAAACAACGGCTACCCGTTTGCTTCGGTAAATTTGCAGGCAGTGCAGTTGCAGGATTCACTGGTAGAGGCAGCCTTGCACTGGGAACCGGGTAAACGCATTACCATTGACAGTATCATTATTATTGGCGATGCAAAAATTAATAAAGCTTACCTGCATAACTACCTGGGCATAAAACAGGGTAAACCTTATAACGAAGCTGCCATACAACAAATACCCGGCCGCCTGCGCGAGTTGCCTTTTGTACAGGAAGCCGGCTTGCCCAAAGTGCAGTTTTTTGATACCCGCGCAAGGGTAAACCTGCTGCTGAAACGCAAAAAAGCCAGCCGCTTTAATGTGGTGCTGGGCATTTTGCCGCAAACGCAAACCACATTGCCAACCGGTGCGCCGCGAAACCGCCTGCAAATAATTGGCGACGGACAACTGAACCTCATGAATATTGCCGGAATTGGCGACCAACTTGATGTGGATTTTAAAAGCTATGTAAGCAAACGCCGCGAACTAAAGGTAAACCTGCTTTACCCCTACCTGCCCCTGCTGCCCGTTGGCGCCGATGCCCGTTTTGAACTCTTTATTGCCGACACCTTGTTTCGCGATGTGCGGACTTACTTCGGGTTGCAATATGCCGGCCGCGGAAATAATTTTGTGAAAGTGTTTGCCGACCGGAAAACATCGGTATTGCTTACCATTGACAGCCTTAAACTGGCCGCCACGCGCCGCTTGCCCGATGTGCTGGATGTAGCCAATACCCTCTATGGCATTGAACTGAACCGAGAACACCTCGATTACCGCTTTAACCCCCGAAAAGGCTATGTACTCAACGTAGTGGCAGGCGCAGGCACCAAAAAAGTAAAAGCCAGTTTGCCCGTTTTAAACATTGGAGAAACCCTTGAAATTGATTTTAAAAGCCAGTATGATAGCCTCAATAACCGCAGCCGCTTTCAGTACCGTTTTGCACTAAGGGCCGATAAATACTGGAGCATTGGGCAGCGCAGTGTTATTAAAACAGGCATTGGCAGTGCATTGCTGGGCAACCGCCAACTGCTTCAAAACGAATTGTTGCGCATAGGCGGCAACCGCCTGCTGCGCGGGTTTGATGAAGAATCTATCTGGGCCTCGTTTTATGCCGTGGCTACGCTCGAATACCGGTTTTTGCTCAGCCAAAACTCCAATGCCTTTTTGTTTGTTGATGCCGCAAATGTGCAAAACAAAAGCAGAAACACCAATACCACCGATTATCCTTTCGGGTTTGGTTTAGGCGCCAACCTGGAAACAAAAGCGGGCATTTTTGGGTTAATGTATGCGCTTGGAAGACAACAGGGCAACCCGCTTAATGTAAGGCAGGGAAAAATACACTTTGGGTATGTTAATTATTTTTAAGGAAAGAGGCAGGTTTCGGGCGGTATAATGCCGGCGGCAGGCACAAAATTGGGTAACTAAATCGGGCAAATGACCCCCTAAAGTTTATGCGCATTTCGGGAAAATATTTTTCGCTTTCGGTCATATTATTGTATCTTTGCTCAAAACAAAGTGGCAAATACACAGCCTGTAAAGGGGTGTTGCCGCTTTTTGCAATTGAAAATGCAAATTGTTTAATCTTTTTCTTTTTTTTGTTAAACCAAACTTTTTTATGAGAAAAAAAACTACTAATTTTTTGCTGTTTACAGTTGTTTTGGTTGCCTTATTTTGGAACGCAACTGTTTTTTCCCAAACCATTGCCGTAGAATATACCGTAACCGGTACCCAGTGGAGTAAAACGCTTACATCGGGCGAAACGGTTGGCTTTCCGGGCGCTTCGGTACAAAATCCTACCCTTACATTCGCCATTCGCAACACCGGCGCTTCGGTTTTAAATATTGCAGGTGTAGGCATAGCCGGTGCAAACCCCACCCATTTTAACTACACGCAACCCGGTTCTTTTTCTTTAGCTTCGGATGAAAGCACTTCTATAGAGGTAACTTACCTGCCGCCGGCCACATTTCCCGATATCAGCACGGCGGTTATTACCATTACAAGCAACAGTATGGTTAACCCCAATTTCGACATAGCGCTTAGCGGACCGCCTTCTGCCTTGTACGGGCCGGTGTTTCCGCCCTTTGGCAATGTTGACTATGAGTTTGTAAACGCTTGTCCGCAAGGCAACAACTGCATTGGGCGGGCAGAGGGTACATCAATTATTTTTTCAAATATTGAACAGGCAGACAGAACGCCTACCTACCGCGGAACGGTGCTAAACCCCGATGGCGACGTGTGGATACGATGCTCGCTGAACGACGGCAACTTTACCGGCGCCGAAAACTTTACCTATTCTCCGGCAGAAAGCAATCTGGCAAACGGCGTTTTGGTGCATCGGGGCATGTCAACCATTCCTACCGTTTCGGGCGAGTTAACCGTTTACCTCAAATACATTGAAACCTGTACCGGCGCTGATGGCATTACCCCGTTTCCTTTTACCGATGTAGCCGAATTGGGCTTATCATCGGAGTTGGGTGGGTTAACCCGTTTCAACAGTTCGGCCGATGTGTTTCAGGCACATACCATTTTACTGGCTTCTGATTCCTACAACGGCACTTTTACGCCGTTTATTGATTATTACGAGTCAATACCCGATAAACTTTGCAACAACTGCACCTATTACACCATAAACAAGGCTTTTTACTGGAGCGACCTTGCCCCGCAGCTAACGGCCAACACAGGGTTAACGGTTGCAAAAGGCGAAGCCATTACCCTTACTACCGATATGCTGAACGCCCACGACGACGAGGAACTGCCCGACAACCCGCAAAACATTGTTTTTGATTTTAATGATACGGCGCCCCTGCCGTTCAATTCGGGCGAACTGAAACTGAACGATGTTGCGTTAACCGCCTCGGGCACATTTACCCTTCAGGATATTCAAAACGGCTTGCTCACCTATACCCACAACGGTTCCGATGTGTTGGCAGATTCTTTCCAGTTCCGGGTGCGCGACAGCAAGGGCGTATATGCATCGGATGCAGGGTTTACCGTGTTCAATTTCAATATCACCATTGAAGACGATGTTGCCGTGCAAAACCCCGGATTTAGCCCCGGAAGTTTAATCATACACCCCAACCCGGTAAAAGAGCAGGCAACGTTGCAGTTTACTGCTTCCCAAACGGATAAGGTAAGTATAAACCTTTTTGCACCCGATGGGCGCATGGTTGCCACAGTGTATGAAGGAAACGTATTGGTCAATACCCGCTATAATCTGCCTGTTGCTGCACAAGACCTGCCTGCCGGTATCTATTTGGCCATTTTGCAGACCGGTAAAGGAGCAACGCATCAGATAAAAGTGGCTGTGGTAAAATAGATGTATTGAATGAAGGTGTTGCATAATGCGTAAAGACTAAGACATCCGATGTCTTATGAAAGGCGCTTGCACAAACCCATTTGCCTTTTTAGCCCCTGCCGGCAACTAATGCCTGCAGGGGCTTTTACATTGTGTATAATAGCAGAATTAAATGCTGTAAGTCAATGTTTTCAATGCCTGCATTGCACTTTAAGCTAAAAACGGCACTATAGTGCAGGCGCCAATACTTGCCTATTGCTTTTATGCGGGTGCATAAAAAAAAATCATTCATGAAACGGTGCTTGTAATGAAAAAAACAGTAACTTTACCAATTAATATACACATTTTACTTTTAATAAAGTGTTGCTTTCTTTAAGTACAACCTGCACACAGAACAGAGGGATGGTAGTGTGCAACCGGCAGTTTGAAAGATAGAGGGGTAATAGCTGCGGGGAGAATAGAGGGCACTTCTTTTTTTCAGGTCTTAAAAAAAGAGAAGAGCCAGTGTTGATTTGTTTTATTGTTTAATATATACAGCTGATTCAGCGCGTTTAATGTTCGTTGTTTTTTTCGGTAAACGGTGGGCGTAAATTTGTTTGCGTCGGTTTCTTACATTTTTTAACGACTAACCTTTTTGTGTTATGAAAAAAATATTACTACTTTTATGTTTTTTTACATATTTAATATGTAATACTCATCTATACGGACAGAATATTGTACCAACTACTGCTCCTTTTGGTGGACCCACTTCAAGCCCATCTACTGGGACAGATATTGATGCTATTGGAAAAGCAGCCAGATTGAAGTTTACAATAACAAGAAATTCTTCGACAAAATGTTACGGGTGGGGTTTTCCTAAAGTAAATTTTGCCAGTATTGGATATGTAAACCCTGGTCCTAGCCCTACAGCATTAAGCAGTAGCACGGCATTTAATTATAGCAGTAGTCCCGGAACAGGGATTATAAATTTTACTGCTGCAAACAATATTACTATTCAAGCAGTTAATACGGTGGGTGCATTTGCAAATTTCACACTTACAAATATTGTTTTACGTGTTGATTTTTGTGTAGCAGGAAGTACCAATCCACTTGTAGACACTCATGTGGCTGTTATAGACAATAATGGAATAATTGCAGTGCCTTTGAATCAGGATGTGGTCGTTTTTATGCAAATTACTTGTAATTTTCCAGGAGGAGCATTGAATTTTCCTTCTGCTGCAAGCAATCAGCCCATATTGGATTTATATAATACTTTAAATACCCCATTAACCTCACCTGCGACAAAGATAAATACATCAATAAATTTAGGAGGAACAGGGGCAACAAATCCTACAGCAGCAACTGTACCTTGGTATTCATTATACCCCCTTCCTACTGTTACCGTAACCCCTTCGAGTGCAACCACTATGTGTATAGGAGGCAATCTTACAGCAAGCCCAAGTGGCGGTTCCACTCCTTATTCCTATTCATGGTCGCCCCCTACGGCTTTGAGTGCAACCAATGTACAAAGCCCCACTTTTACCACAACTGCAACAGTGCCGTCTTATGGTGTAATCATTACCGATTTCAACGAATGTAAGGCAAGTGCCAACTCAGGCGCTATTACCGTAGTTGCCGACCCAGCCGCACCAACAGCCACTCAGTCGCCATCGGCTACCACTGTTTGTGCCGGTACAACTTTAACCCTTACCGGTGTTTCCACGCCAAGTGGTGGTGCCGGAACTTGTGCTGTAGAATTTTCTTCCAATGGCGGTGCTTCGTGGACTTCAACCGTGCCGTCTATTTCTGCTGTACCAGGTTCCAATACCATTCGCATCAGAACCAACTGTAGTGCAAGCGGTTGCACCTCTACCGAAACGGTTTACACCTGGACCGGCATTGCCAACCCCAGCGGCGGCTCATTTGCTGCCGTTACTTTTTGCGAAGCGCTCAGTGGTGTGGCTACGGTAACAGGTGTAAGCAATGTTACAGAATACCTTTGGTCTTTACCCACGGGTATAACTGCTAGTTCCACGCTTACAACGGCGAACAATACCACTCTATCCAGTAATTCACCCGGCACTTATACTGTTACAGTAACTCCCCGCAATGTATCAGGTGGCATTACCTGTTCGGGTACGCCGCTTACGGCTACGGTAACGGTAAAATCAAGGTCAAATGCGCCTACCAGCATTTCCACTTCGGCCAATCCTATTTGTGTGGGCAGCAGCACCACGCTTACTCCGGTAGGCGGCTTTCTGGGCACGGGTGCAGTATATAACTGGTACGAAAATGGATACCCCGGCGGTACTTTTATACAAAACAGTACGGCCGGTTCTCCGTCTATTACGGTTTCGCCCACCACAACTACCACATATTATGTTGTAGCAAACGGAGATTGCAACACCACTACTGCAGCCAGTGTAACGGTTACGGTAAATACCTTTTCAACAGCGCCAACCGGCATATCGGGTACCACCACTATTTGTAATGGTGGCAATACCACCCTGTCGGTAGTAGGCGGTTTGTTGGGCAGTGGCGCTAACTGGCAATGGTATTCAGGCTCCTGCGGGGGTACGCCGGTTGGTACGGGGACTTCTGTAACGGTTTTTCCCACTGCCACCACCACCTACTTTGTAAGGGCAGAAGGGCCTTGTAATACTACAACTTGTGCCAGTGTTACGGTTACGGTTAATACACTTTCTACCGACCCAACGGGGGTTACCGGTTCAACAACCATTTGCAATGGCAGCAGCACAACACTTACCGTAAGCGGCGGGTTTATGGGATCCGGAGCGGTTGCGGAATGGTTTACCGGCTTCTGCGGGGGCGCTTCGGTTGGTACGGGCAATTCTGTTACGGTGAGTCCAACGGTTAATACCATATATTACGTAAGATATAGCGGTACTTGCAATACTACAGGATGTTACAGTTTTTTGGTAACGGTTAACCCAACCCCCACTGTAACAGCCACCAACAACGCACCCAATATTTGTTCGGGTGGCAGTACCGATATCAGTTTGAGTGCAGCGGCTGCAAACGTACCGGGTACTACCTTTAACTGGTCATGGGTAAACCCCAATGTTTCGGGTACAACTGCCCAAAACGGGGTTAGCGGGCCGATTGCTGTGGCGCTTACCAATCTGGTAAATACACCGCAAACGGTAACATTCAATATTACGCCGGTAGCAAACGGTTGTTTTGGTACTACAATTAATGTATCGGTGGTGGTAAACCCAATACCGTCAGTAACCATTACCAACAGCACGCCTAATTTTTGCAGCGGCGGTACTACCGGCATTAGTTTAAGCCCTGCACCGAATGGCGTTTCGGGTACAACTTATAATTGGACACGCACCAATACCCTCTCTGTAACCGGGTTAAACAGCCAAACCGGCATTTCCGGACCTATTGCCATTTCCCTTACAAATACTTCTACTATAAACCAAACTACTGTATTTACGGTAACACCGGTTGCAAATGGTTGTTTGGGGGCGCCACAAACCACGTCAGTCATTGTATATCCTTTACCCGATGCAACTTACTCGGTTACCCCCAGCACACCAATTTGCGAAGGACTGTCCACTACCATCACCATCAGTCCGTCACAATCCGGTGTAAACTATCAGTTGCGCCGTTCCAATAACTCCTTAGTAAGCGGTGCGGTGGTAAGCGGAACAGGCGGTGCGGTTATCATTAATGTTCCGGCAGCGGAGTTAACCGCTGCAGGTTCGCCGGTTACTTTCAATATTCTGGCAACCAATACCACCACCAGTTGTTCGGTACAACTCGCCAATACCGCCACTATTGTGGTGAACAGCGCGCCTGTTGCACCTACCGGAGCTACGGCCAACGGACAATCGCCTTTAAATCTTTGCGCTGATTATACGGGTAATATTACCTTGCAGGCAGTTGGCGGTTCTTTGGGTTCCGATGGTTATATACAATGGTATGAAAACGGCTGTGGAAGCGGGCTGTTGGGATCCGGAAATTCATTGGAAATACCGGCACCGTTGGCAGATGCTACTTATTATGTAATCTATTTCAGCCCCTCTTGCGGCCCAACAGTTTGTGCAGCCGTAAGTGTTACAGTATCACCTTTGCCCGATGCCTCCCTTACAGTAACTGCCACATCGCCTGTTTGTGAAGGAAGTACTTCTGCTTTGCAGATTATCAATTCCGAAAGTGGTGTTACCTATCAGTTACGCCGGTCCGATAACAGTAATATCAGTGGCGCTACTGTAACCGGTAACGGCGGCACGGTTTCCATAACCATACCCGCTGCCGAACTCACCTTTGCCGGTTCACCCTATACCTTTAATATATTGGCTACCACGCCCAATAACTGTAGTGCCGTATTAAGCAATACGGCTACGGTAGTGGTAAACCCCACACCCACCGCCACAGCGCCTTCTAACCAAACCTATTGTGCCGGTATAGCAACAAGCGCTATTTCTTTATCGGGCACACCATCGGGAGTTACCTTTAATATAAGTGGCGGTGCGGCAATTGGTTTAGCCAATCAAACGGGCGTAACTGCTGTGCCGTCTTTTACCCCAATAGCGGGCAGCGCTACCATCAGTATTACTCCTGTAGCCAATGGATGTGCCGGTTCGCCGGTAACCTACAATATTACGGTACACCCTACACCCACTGCTACAGCGCCTTCTGACCAATCTTATTGCGCCGGCATAACAACAAGCGCCATTTCCCTGTCGGGTACACCATCAGGGGTTACGTTTAATATCAGTGGCGGCGCCGGCATTGGCTTGGCCAATCAAACCGGTGTAACTGCCATTCCTGCATTCACGCCCACCGAAGGGAGCGCTACCATCAGCATTACACCCGTAGCCAATGGATGTACAGGCTCGCCGGTAACTTATAATATTTTGGTAAAAAGTTTGATTAATTATGCCAACCTTCAGTTTCCGGCTACTGGTACTATTTGCCAAAGCAGTACTTTTACCATTTACGGACAGGTGTATGAACCCGGAGTAACTGAAGCCGGTGGCGCCGGTGCCGGTATTGTGGCAGAATTTGGCTACCATACCGCTAATACCGACCCCAGTACATGGACTAACTGGTCGGCAGCGACCTTTAATACACAGGTAGGAAATAACGATGAGTACAGGGGCACGTTTTCGGGGCTGGCTCCGGGCACCTATTATTATACATTCCGTTATTCATTAAATGGTTGCCCATACCAGTATGGTGGTTTTTCGGGCGGTTTCTGGAACGGAACATCTAATGTGAGCGGCGTATTGACCGTAAACCCCAACCACACACTTACCCTTACTTCGGCAGGCGCTACTACCAACCAAACTGTTTGTCAAAACAGTGCCATTACCAATATTACTTACACAGTTGGCGGTGGTGCTACAAGTGCATCGGCAAGCGGCTTACCGACCGGAGTTACAGGAAACTTTAACGCAGGCACTTTCACTATTAGTGGTACGCCAACGGTTAGCGGAGGCACCTTTAATTATACCGTCACTACATCGGGCAACAGTTGTACGGTGGCAACCGCTACGGGCACTATCATTGTTAACAGCTTATTAGACTATGTCAACTTGCAGTTTCCCTCATCCGGCACTATTTGTGCAGGAGGTTCTGTAGCCATTTTCGGGCAGGTATATGAGCCTGGCGTAACTCCCGGTGCAGGCACTCAGGGTGCAGGAATAACTGCAGAACTCGGTTACAGTACTACCAATACCAACCCAAATACCTGGACAAACTGGCAAACAGCCACCTTCAATCCGGGCGGAGGTGGTGCCAATAATGATGAATATCAATCCAATCTTGGGGCTTCACTTGCTCCCGGCATTTATTACTATACTTACCGCTATTCATTTAACGGATGTCCATATCAGTATGGTGGTTTTAATGTTGGAGGAGGTGATGGGTTCTGGGATGGAACCAATGACATAAGCGGTACTTTAACCGTATTAGCCGACCCCACGGCACCCACCAACACGCCTGCCCCTGCTGCGGGTACGGTATGTGTGGGTGCAGTTTTAAGCATTACTGCATCTGGCAGCACCGGGGGTTTTGGAACCTGTGTTTATGAATATGCCATTGACCCGGGTACCGGTATTTTTGGCACTTTTGGCGCTACCAATACTGTAACGGTTTCCAGCGTTGGAAACGGCACCTACCGAATTAAATCGAGATACAATTGCAACGGAACGGGTTGTGATATTTCTGCCGAAACTATGACCACCTGGACAGTTGTTGCCGACCCGACTATAAATACCCAGCCACTAACCACCCAAAGTGTATGCGTTGGCGCTACCCCCACCGATTTAACCATAGCAGCTACCGGCGGCACACCTTCTTTAACCTACCAATGGTACAGCAATACGGTAAATAATAATACTACAGGTACGCTTATAAGCGGCGCAACAAATGCCAGCTACACTCCTTCCACTGCAACACCGGGCACCCTGTACTACTATTGTATTGTATCGGCAAGCGGTAATGCCTGCAATTCTGTAACAAGCAACACCGGTGCGGTAATTGTATATGGCACCACTATAACAAGTGGCGCAGTAGGCGGTTTGGCAACCCTGAACCTTTGCGAAGGCGGTAATCCTGCATCATTCACGGTAGGAGCGCCTTCAGGTGGCAGTGGAACCTATACATATTCATGGGAACAGTCCGATGGCTGTACCGGTACCTGGGTGCCTGCTGCAGGATCTACAAATTCTTTAAGCTATGACCCGCCTGCAGTATCGCTGCCTACTACTTCTATCTGTTACCGCCTGGTTATAACAGATGCTTGCGGAAGTGTAGCATACTCAGCTACCAAGACTTACAACGTATATCCCGATGCAATTTCGCCCACTATTAATCCTGCACCTGCCAATGGTACTACCATTTGTGTGGGCAGCAGTGTTTCTGCTACATTTAACCCCGGCAGCGGTGGCATACCCGGCAGCATTACCGATACTTACGAGTATAGTACAAACAGCGGCGGTTCGTGGTTACCTTATACATCGGGCACGCCTATTGTTGCTACGGCAGGTATGGTTGGTACCAATACCATACGCATACGCACACAACGAACCCTTACCGGCAGTGGCTGTAATGATGGCGCTGTAAATACTGTTCAGTTTAGTGTCATTGCCAACCCCGGCGGTGGCAGCATTGCTTCGGTAGCGTTCTGCACCGGCTCTTCTGCTACTGCAACAGTTACAGGAGTAAGTGATGCCACGCAATATGTCTGGAACTTACCTGCTCAACTATCGGGCAGTTCTACCACAAACAGCATTACGCTGTCCGGCACTACCGAAGGCAGTTACACTATTACGGTTACCCCCCAAAACGTTTCGGGCGGCACTACCTGTAGCGGAACCCCAATAACGGGCTTGGTAACGGTTAGCCCCACTCCATCAGTCGGTAACCAAACAACCTCTGTATGCAGCGGTGTTACCTTTACCGTAAGTCCTGCCGGCGTACCTGTCGGAACCACGTATAGCTGGTCGGCGCCATCGGGCAGCGGTTTTACCGGTGGCACATCGGGCAGCAATGCCACAAGCATAAGCGGCAACTTAATTAATACAACCACTGGTGCGGTAACAGCTACCTATACGGTTACCCCTACATCGGGAACTTGTGTGGGCACTGCTTTTACGGTAACGGTAACGGTAAATCCGACACCGGTGGCCGCTATTGCCATTACTGAGGCATCCGGTATTCCAAATGATGGTATAGTTTGTCCCGGAAGTGATATTAAACTAACCGCATCGGAAGGCGATACTTATGTCTGGACACTTCCCAATGCAAGTACCTCCACTTCCAACCCACTTAACATTACCGGCGCAACCTTAGCCGATGCCGGAACTTATACAGTTACTGTTACAAGTGCTCAAGGCTGTACCAACAGTACCTCGGTAGTCATTACTGTTTTAGATAATACGGCACCGGTTATCAGCGACTGCCCTGCTAATATTACGGTTTACAGCAACAGCGGCAACCCGCTTACGTGTTCGCAAACGGCAAGCTGGACGGAACCGACTGCTTTGGACAACTGCGCCGGAGCAATAACATACACGAGCCGCAGCCATGCGCCGGGAGCCACTTTCCCGTTGGGCACCACTACGGTAACGTATGTATATTCCGATGCCTCTGCCAACAGCAGCACGTGCAGTTTTACGGTAACGGTGGTGGATAATACACCCCCTGTTGCGCTTTGCCCGTCAAATATTACCCAACCTGCCGCTTCGGGACAGTGCAGTGCGGCGGTGACCTTTACGCTGCCTGCTCCAACAGACAACTGTTCTGCCACATCAGTAGCCAATCCTGTTTCGGGCAGCACGTTTAATGTGGGCACGACAACGGTAACGGTAA
>MTCR01000031.1 GCA_002212725.1 Sphingobacteriales bacterium TSM_CSM
TAAAAATACTAACGGATATTTTGGGGTTTCCGTTGCCGAAAGATAACAAATTTGCCACTGCAAAAAAGCAAAAAGGAATAACTGGTAGGAATTTGGGAATAACTGGTTTTGGGGCATTTATATTTCCGCCTGCCGTAATATCGCTGCCCAAACCGGCTGCTTAGGGTATAGCAGTTTTGCAACGGTTTACCGCCCCCACCTACCGCAACCGCAAATTGCCCTGCGCGGCAGGTTATTTTGCCCTAAAACGGCATTTACCCCGCCCATTGCGGCACAAACCTGCATAAATTCTGCTTACCTTTACCGCCTCACAACATAAACGCATAAACGCCATGCAGCAACAAAACAATACCGCCTGGTTTGCCACCTGGTTTAACTCGCCCTACTACCACCTGCTATACCAAAACCGAAACGAAGCCGAAGCCCGGGAGTTTATTGCAAACCTGCTTCACTACTTACAACCGCCCGCCAACGCCCATATTCTTGACCTTGCCTGCGGAAAAGGGCGCCATGCCCGTTTTATTGCCGAACAGGGCTTTACCGTTACCGGACTGGACCTTGCCCCCGAAAGCATTGCCAATGCCCGGCAGTTTGAAACACCCAACCTGCATTTTTTTGTGCATGATATGCGGCAGGTTTTTAAACCGGCACACTTCCAATATGTTTTTAACTTTTTTACCAGTTTTGGCTACTTTGAAAACCCCGATGACAACCTCGCTACCCTAAACGCCATTCACCAATCGCTTTTGCCCGAAGGGTACGTGGTGATTGATTTTTTTAACACGCAAAGGGTAAAAAATAAACTCATAGCCTACGAAGAAAAAGAAATTAACGGCGTTTGGTTTTTTATTACCCGCCGCGCCACCGCCAACCATATTATTAAAACCATAACCGTAAAAGACGACGCCCAACATTTTAGCGCCACCTTTGAAGAGCGTGTGCAGGCGCTTACCCTGCCCCGCTTTGAACAACTTTTTGCCGCCACCGGATTTACCCTGCTGCAAACCTGGGGTAATTATCAACTGCAACCCTACCTGACCAATGACTCCGACCGCCTCATTATGCTGGCGCAAAAAACCGCACAACTGCCTTAGCAGCCCTCCGGTTCATCTGTTGGCAGGGGTTGGTAAACATATACCGGCAACTCATCGGGGCATTGTTGTAACAACTGTTTTATAGACAAATGTAGTTGCGGGTGTATGAGTTCGGGCGAAATTTCGGCTAAAGGCGTAAGGGCAAAGCGGCGCTGCGGCAGCCAGGGGTGGGGTATGGTTAGCTTTTCGGTTTCTATAATTTCTGAACCGTACAGCAAAATGTCAATGTCTATGGTGCGTTGCCCCCATTTTTCGCGCCGAATGCGACCCAGTTTTTTCTCTATACGGGTTATTTGCGCCAGCACTTCGTGTGGTTGCAATACGGTATGGGCAACCAAAACCTGATTTAAAAAAGGCGGTTGCTGCGTATTGCCCCACGGCGCTGTTTCATATACCGCCGTGGTTTGCATAATATTGCCTATTTGTAAACCAACCTGTTGCCGCGCTTGTTGCAATTTGAGCAGCCGGTTTCCTGCGTTGCTGCCGGTAAGTAAATAAACCAATGGCATAATTTACCAAATAACTGTAATAAAAAAGTTGTTGCAAATACTAATCAGGTGCATGTAAATTATCCGTTAACGCAAATTAACCCCTTTAAATATGCGACAGTTTTTTAAATTTGCCTTTGCCACCGTTGTGGGGCTTTTCTTGTTCTTTTTTATTGGTTTTCTGTTGCTTTTGGCCGCAGCCGGTTCAGCGGCATCGGGCAAAGAAGAAAAAATAAAACCCAATTCGGTATTGGAACTGAAATTGAATTACGATATACCCGACCGCACCAAATCGGAACAGTTCAATTTTAATTTCGGCTCTTTTGAAATGAACAGCGAACTTGGGTTAAACGATATTCTGGAAAACATTGAAAAAGCCAAAACCGACGACAATATTAAGGGTATTTTTCTTAACCTCAGCACAACCGCCACCGGTTTTGGCATTTTGGAGGAAATACGCAACAAATTGCTGGAATTTAAGGAAAGCGGTAAATTTATTGTTGCCTACGGCGAAGTAATGACCCAAAAAGCCTACTACATTGCATCGGTGTCCGATGAAATTTACCTTAACCCGAAAGGTGTGGTTGCCCTGCAGGGTTTTAGCGCCGAACTTACCTTCTTTAAAAACGCCCTCGACCGCCTGGGCATTGAACCCGAAGTGTTTTACGCCGGCAATTTTAAAAGCGCCACCGAGCCTTTCCGCTACAACAAAATGAGCGATTATAACCGCCTGCAAATACGCGAACTGCTGAACGGCGTATATAGCTCTTTTGTGGCACAGGTTGCACCGGCACGCAAAATGACCGAAGCACAACTGAACGATATTATTAACAAGCTTAAAATTCAAAATGCCGACGATGCCAAACAGTATGGCATTGTTACCGATTTATTCTACATTGACCAGTTGTACGACAACCTGCGCAATAAACTGGGGCTGGAAACCGATGAAAAAATCAGCGTTGTAACGGTGGGTAAATACAACAATGCCCCCGATAAACGAAAAAAAGACTTTAAAAAGAACAAAGTTGCCGTTATTTATGCCGAAGGTGATATTGTGGACGGCAAAGGCGATGAAAACAACATTGCCTCTGAAGATTATGTAAAACTGATTGAAAAAGTGCGCACCGATGAAAACGTGAAAGCCATTGTGCTTCGGGTTAATTCTGGTGGCGGCAGCGCACTGGCATCGGAGGTTATGTGGCGCGAACTTAAACTGGCAAAAGAAAAAGGCATTCCGGTAGTGGCATCTATGGCAGATGTGGCCGCATCGGGCGGTTATTATATTTCGTGCCTGGCCGATACCATTGTAGCCGGCCAAAATACCATAACCGGCTCTATTGGCGTGTTTGGCCTGTTGGCCGAAGCCGGTAAGTTTTTCGACAACAAATTGGGAATGACCTTTGATACGGTAAAAACCACCAATTTTTCCGATTTTCCTAACTCGCTGCTCATGAGCCGCCCCATTACCGATGCCGAAAAAACCATTTTGCAGCGCGGCGTTGACCGCATTTACAACAGTTTTCTGGGCCGCGTGGCCGATGGGCGGGGCATGGCGGTAAATGCCGTGGGCGAGGTTGCCCAAGGGCGTGTATGGACCGGCACCCAGGCAAAACAAAAAGGATTGGTAGATGTAATTGGCGGCGTGGAAGATGCCATTGAAATAGCCGCCAAAATGGCCGGCCTTAACGAAGGCGACTACCGCACCGCCGCCTACCCGCCCAAAGAAGAAGTATGGGATAAAATATTGAAAGGGTTTACCGAAGATGCCAGCCAACTGTTTATAAAACGCGAATTGGGAGAAACATACCGCTACCTGCAAATGCTCCAAAATATAAACAACCTGCAAGGCGCTCAATGCCGTATGCCGTTTGATTTATACATTCAGTAGTTGCTCTTCTTTGGCAGATGAACAGCAACAAGAAAGGGAAAACGTGAAATAACAAATAGCAACAAATAAGCATATTTATATAAAAACAAACAACAGAACATAACAGAAACATAGGATATTTTAAAAACATCCTATGTTTCTTTCGTTTTTCGTTTGTTTCGTTTTTAACTTACCCCTGCCGGTGCGGCATTAAGGCAGCAAGCACTTCCATTTGGGCTTTTTTACCCCAATCCAGTTTTTCCTCCTCTGTCCACAAATCGGGGAAAAAGATGATGCCCTGGTTTTTGGGCGGCAGGTATTTTTGCCAGTTGGTTCCGCCGGTGGCGGCAATTTCTTTGGGTTCGCGTTGCAGGTAGCGCACCGCCGATTTAAAGTGCATAAGCGGCCACAGCACGTTGGCATTGTGGTCGAACAGGCGGAGTTGCTCTGTGAGCGGGGCATGGTTGCGCTCTGTTTCGGGCAGTTTAAGATAGGTTTGCCAAATATTGCATTGGGCATATTTTTGCGCCGTTTCTAAAAAAAGCGGGTTGTATTTCTGCTCAAACTGGCGCAGGGTAAGCGTTTTTTTACCTGTGGCCAACTCGTTGGCGCCCTGTTTCCAGTACAAAAATTCATATTTTTGGGGCAGGGTGGCATCTTGCGCTACTAAGTGGCGGGCAACGGGCGATATGAGGTAATCTAAATCGGTGGCGTAAATTTCAATAAGCCGGTACTGCGCCGACTGAAAACCGCTGGCCGGCAAGAGCGACATCCGGAATTTGAGAAACTGCTCTTTATCCATGCCCGCTACCATAATTTCAAACGATTTAATAAGGGCATCGAAATAGCTGTTAACCCGTTGCAGGTATTTGGTAAAAACGGTGGCATCAACGGCAGTTTCGGGTTCGGTAATTTCTTTTAAGGCGTTAATGGTGAGTTTAAAATACAGTTCGGTTATCTGGTGGTAAATAATAAACACCATTTCGTCTTTAAACGGGGTAATGGGGTGTTGCAGGTTAAGCAGTACATCAAGGTTAATATAATCCCAATAGGTTAAAAAATCGTCGTACAGCAGCCCGTCGAGGTAAGAACGGAGGTCTTGCCCCATAGCCTCGTATTTAGCTTCTAATTGGTTAATGCGTTCTACAATGTCGGGGGG
>MTCR01000029.1 GCA_002212725.1 Sphingobacteriales bacterium TSM_CSM
CTCTTGGAGTAAAATAAAAACATATTCGCTTGTCTGTTAATAGCGAGAATTGCTGGTGCTTAAGGTGAAGGGTTGTATTTTATTGATTTATTTTTAAATTGTTTTATATGAAAACAAATGTATTTTTAATTTTATGTAAAATTTGAAAAAATAGTGTATCTTTATAAACAAAAGTGAGTTTTGGGTACAGGAAAAAGCGGTAACAATATTTCTAACCTTTAAATTTACAACTATGAAAAAGTTTGCAGTTTTTATAATGTTGTTGCTTTTAGCAACCGGCTTAAACAATTCTTTTGCACAACCCAAACAACGGGTGGAACCTGTTAAAAGAAATACTACCACTACTACTAAAAGTTCCGATGCTTTAATACCGCAAGGTTCCGCTATGATTGGGGGGGCAATAAGTTTTGTTTCTACCAGTGAAGACGGGGAAAGTTTTTACATTTTTACTTTTGCCCCAATGGGAGGTTATTTTGTTATTGATAACCTGGCACTTGGTACCACTATAGAAATACTGAAAATAGATGATGGTGATCCCTTTTTGGGCTTCGGGCCCTTTGTGCGCTATTACCTTAATATGGGGCTTTTTGTACAGGGGAAATACCAATTTCAATCGCAGCCGGGCATTTTAGATGATAGAGTAACCGGTTCTGCAGCAGGCCCTGCTATTGGGTATGCTGCTTTTTTAAACGATCATGTAAGCATTGAACCCATGGTGTACTACAACCGTCATTTTGGCGATTTGGGAGAGTACAATGAAGTTGGCCTCCAAATTGGGGTAAATGCCTATTTGGGACGTTAATCAATAACCAAAATCTGGGGCAAATTTACACAGCCGGAAAACAGGCGTTTTCCGGCTGTGCTGTGTATTAATAACCCTGTTTCTATTCGGTTGCTTCTGCCGGAACTGGTACCGGCTCATTAAAGAAGGTTAACCCTTCGCCGGTGGCGGCGGCATCTATAACAATTTGCTGTTCTTTGCTCACCTTGTTAGAGAGAACCTGCATAGACAACTCATTGACAATGGCTTTTTGAATAAGCCGTTTCAGCGGACGGGCGCCGTATTGCGGGTCGTAACCCTGCTTTGCAAGCCAGTCTAAGGCGGCATTGGAAATATGCAATTGCAGGTTGTTTTTAAGCGCCAGTTCTTTCACCTTGTTCAGTTGCAGCGCCACAATTTGCCTTATTTGTTCAAACATAAGCGGTCGGAACATAATAATATCGTCAATACGGTTTAAAAATTCGGGGCGGAACATTTGTTTCAGCCTGCCGGTAACCTCGTTCAGGGTAGTTTCTACCACTTCTTCCACGCGGTTGGGCGGCAGGTTTTCAAAACGGCGCTGTATGATATCGGAGCCAATGTTGGAGGTCATGATGATGACCGTGTTTTTAAAATTCACGGTTCGGCCTTTGTTGTCGGTAAGGCGGCCGTCATCGAGCACTTGCAGCAAGATGTTAAATACATCGGGGTGCGCTTTTTCAATTTCATCGAGCAAAATTACCGAGTATGGTTTTCTGCGCACGGCTTCGGTCAGTTGGCCGCCTTCTTCGTACCCCACATAACCCGGCGGCGAGCCGATAAGGCGCGAAACGGTGTGTTTTTCCTGAAATTCCGACATGTCAATACGCGTCATAAGGTTTTCATCGTCGAACAGGAATTCTGCCAGCGCTTTAGATAATTCGGTTTTACCCACACCGGTAGTTCCCAAAAACAGAAACGACCCGATGGGGCGGTTGGGGTCCTGAAATCCGGCGCGGCTTCGGCGTATGGCTTCGGCAACGGCTTTAATGGCTTCCTGCTGCCCAACCACGCGTTTGCCCAGCAGCGCTTCGAGGTGAATGAGTTTTTCGCGCTCGCTTTCCATCATGCGGCTTACGGGTATGCCGGTCCATTTCGATACCACTTCGGCAATATCATCGGCGTCAATTTCTTCTTTCAACATGCGCTTACCTTCGCCCATGCTGTTGAGTTGTTGTTCTTCGCGTTTAATTTCGGCTTCTATTTCTTTAATTTTTCCATACCTTATTTCTGCTACTCTGCCGTAGTTGCCTTCGCGCTCAAATTGGGCTGCCTGTTGCTTTAGTTTTTCAATTTCGGCTTTTTTGTTTTGCACCGTTTCCAGCAGGTTTTTTTCCTGTTGCCATTGCGCCTTTAGCTGGTTGCGATCTTCCATAAGGTTGGCAATTTGCGCATTTAGTTTTTCTAATTTGGCAGTATCGTTTTCTTTGGTAATGGCGGCACGCTCAATTTCCAACTGTCGCAACTTGCGCTCTGCCACTTCCAAAGGTTCGGGCAGCGAGTCTATTTCTATGCGCAGGCGAGCTGCCGCTTCGTCAATGAGGTCAATGGCTTTATCGGGCAGTTTGCGCTCGGTAATATAGCGGTCGCTCAAAGTAACGGCGGCAATAATGGCATTATCTTTAATGGTAACTTTATGGTGGTTTTCATAGCGTTCTTTCAGCCCGCGCAAAATAGAAATGCTGTCCGGTATGGTAGGTTCGTCTATAAACACCTCCTGAAAACGGCGCACCAGCGCTTTATCTTTTTCAAAATGTTTTTGGTACTCGTTCAGGGTGGTGGCTCCAATGGCGCGCAGTTCGCCCCTTGCCAGTGCGGGTTTCAGAATGTTGGCGGCATCCATGGCACCTTCGGCAGCGCCTGCTCCAACCAGCGTATGAATTTCATCTATAAACAATACTATACGCCCGTCGCTTTCGGTTACCTCTTTAATTACCCCTTTCAGGCGCTCTTCAAAATCGCCCCGGTACTTAGCGCCGGCCATCAGCGCCCCCATATCAAGGGTATAAATTATTTTATCGCGCAGGTTTTCCGGCACATCGCGGTTTACAATTCTAAAAGCAATACCTTCGGCAATGGCGGTTTTACCCACTCCCGGCTCGCCAATCAGTATCGGGTTATTTTTGGTTCTTCGGGCCAAAATCTGCATCACGCGGCGTATTTCTTCATCGCGCCCGATAACGGGGTCAAGTTTGCCTGCCTGAGCCAAGACGTTCAGGTTTTTGGCATATTTTTCCAAGGCATTATAGCCCGATTCTGCGTGTTGGTCGGTTACTTTGGCGCCTTTGCGCAACTCGTGTATGGCGGCTTTCAGGTTGCTGCTTTTGGCACCCAGGTCTTTCAGCAGTTGTGCGGTTTTATCGCCGGTTTCCAGCAGCGCCAGCAACAGGTGTTCCAGGGTAATATAGGTATCGCCAAACTCTTTGGCTATTTTATTGGCAGCCATCAGCGCCTTGTTCATTTCGCTGCTCATGCGCTGCTCGCCGCCGCCGCTTATGCGCGGAAGTTTGCCCAACTGCTCTTCTACTTTACCAAGCAAAATATTTTTGTTAACCCCTGCTTTTTGCAGTAAAAATGGCACGGCATCTTTGTCGGTTTCCAAAACACCTTTCAGCAGGTGTATGGTATCCCAGGCGGGGTGGCCGCCATTAAAGGCTTCCTGCTGCGCCTGTTGCAGCGCCTCCTGGGCTTTGTGGGTGAAATTATCTAAAGTCATATTCGGCAGGTTTGTTTTGGAGGGTTAATTATTGCAAATGAAGGCTCAATTTTAATGCCAAGGGTAAAAACCCGATGGTTTGTCTGCTTTTTTGGCAGTTTACCCCATTTGGGGGGTGCAAATTTGTCAGCCAAAAACGCAGCAATATGACAATAAGTAACGTTTTATACACAATAGCCGCCTCAACTTAATGTTAATGGTTTATTAATTTATAATGGGGTAAATAATATTGCAAAGTTTTTTTTGCAGGTATTGTTTTTTTGAAAAAATGGATTTAGCTTTGTAAAGTTCTTTAATTTTTGCACTCAAAATGAACAGCATTATGAAAACGCAAAACTCTTACTTAGAATCCTGCCCCCCCGCAAAGGTAAAAACAATAACCGCTTTAACACAAATAAGAACATCACTTAAATTTTTGACGATGGCATTTCTGCTGTTTAACTGCGCGTTTACGCTTAAAGCTCAGACTGAGCCTTCTTTAGACCTCGAAACCACCATTACCGGGGAAATTCCCGGAAGAGTATATTTTGTACATTTTAACCCAACCGGCAACGATTTAAATGTACATCATGACACCCAAGTAGTATATGTGTATATGAAATTTGAATTTTACGATGCTTCGGATAACCTGATTTATGAGCAATTTATAGCAGATTCTCCTACAGGGCAATACCTGCGGTATTATGCTCACAAAACCAATGCTTCTGGCAAATCTTTTTGGGTGCCTTTAAATTTTACCAATGACTATGCCATATATGTACCCGATGATGCAACTTGTGGCAGCGGCAGCATAGACCCCACAAGCATAAGCACCTTAAAAATTACATACAACATTACGGGGGGCGATTTGCTCCAAAGTCTGACATCTACAATACATTTCCCGCCATCATTCGGTATAGCTGATTTTAACTGCAATTACGCGTTTAATGATGGTACACCCGATTGTTATGAGAACTTTGAAGTAACTGTTGCTGTAACACCCAACACAGCCTCCGTTCCGCTTCAACTAATGTTATGACATTTTAATTTTGGTTATTAATTTGGTAGTACCTGTTTTTGAGTTTTTCACG
>MTCR01000113.1 GCA_002212725.1 Sphingobacteriales bacterium TSM_CSM
GAATTTTACAATAGCTAACACATAAAAAACGCATTATCCACTCGCAGCAAGTCTATTGCTTGTGCAAGTTTGTTTTTGCTTTTTCATACGGCGGTAGCAGCTATATTACCCTCAAATGCCTGCACGGCAAAACCGGCAAACCAAATAAGCCGGCAAGCCAATTCAGATGCGCCCGAAACCTGCGGAGGAGCATTGGGCATTTCTTTTTTTACCGGCAGTTGGCAACAGGCTTTAAGCACGGCAGCAAAATTACAACGCCCTGTTTTTGTTTTGCTGGGCAATTATTCGGTAACCGAATACCGGCAACTGGAACTTACCGTGTTTAACCACGAAGAAACAGAACTGTTTTTTAACAGCCATTTTTTCAACTGCAAATTTAACCCTGCCGGCACAGACGGAGCGATGCTAAAAAGCAAATACCACCTTATGCAATTGCCGGTTTGCCTGTTTTTTTCACCAACCGGCGAACTGCTGTTGCAGGAAAACAGCCCTATTGATAAGGAAAAGCTGCTGAACGCCGGCAAAAAGGCATTGGATATTTTCAGGCAAAAGCCTGACAACGCGCACATGATGCCCGTAAGCAACCAACAGTTATCAAAAGAGTTTACCAGAGAGTACATTCAACTGCTGGAATACCATATAAAATACAAAAATGGCTTTCGCTCTCCCGATTTTTTGTACGAGTATGCCTATTTGCTCAAAAAATTTAATGAACCGGTACAAACGGTGGTTAATCAGTACTTATCGGGCATAAACATTACCGATTTTTCATTGCCACGCAATGTACTGTTTATCTACGATTTTGCCGATGACATACAATCTACAGCTTTTTCGTTGCTGGTTTCAAACCGTTTTTATTACTCCGCCATTCTTGATAAACAAAAAACAGAACAACGCATTATAGAAGCACTTAAAAGCGCCGTTTTTAATGCTGCGGTAAATAACAACAATGCCCAATTTAATGCGGTTTTATCTGTACTGAAAAAATGCCGGCTTGCCGATGAACAAAAAACCGAACTGTCGTTGCGCGCCCTGTTTTTTGAAAAAACCAATAACTGGCCCGATTACAGCGGATTAATAATTGGACAGTACCGCAACGGCGAGAACATTAACCCCGATTTGCTGGACGATGCCGCATGGAAATTTGCCATTCATGTAAACAACGAACCCAAACTGGAAAAAGCCCTGCAATGGACAGAACTGAACATGAAACAGCAGCCTTATAACTTTAAATACCGCGAAACTTACGCCGCCTTGCTTTACCGCCTCAATGAACCTAAAAAAGCGATGAAAGAAGCCGAGCGCGCCAAAGAAATTGCCCGCAAAAAAGGCGACTACTATTTAAACACACTTAACCTCATAGACATTATACAGAAAAAACTACCCCTTACCGAAGATATTCGCAATTAAAAAACCCCTGGCTTACAGCTACGTTTCGTTGTCTGTTAAAAGACCTGCGTAAATTAAGCTGTCTTGATTGTAGTTAAGACCCGATATGCAAGTCGGGTCTTTTTTTATTTATGCAACTGCGGCACCAATATGCCCACGGCTGCACCAACCAAATAACCGGTAACCACATCAGTAATATAATGTTTTCCGCCCCTTACCCGCAGGTAAGCAGTGGCGGCAGGCAACAGGGCGGCGCCGGCCCAAACATAAGGCTTAAAGCGCGATTTGGGGTAATAATCGGCATACATTTTGGCGGTCATAAAGCTGGCTGCCGCGGTTGCCGAGGTATGTCCCGAAAAAAAGGAAGATGTGGCATCGGGGGCGGTTTTTTTGTGCATAGGCGCGGCAGGGTTGTAAACAAAAGGTCGGCGGCGCTGCACCAGTTCCTTGGTAAGCGCGGTAAAGGCGGCATTTACCAAATACGTTTCCAGCCCGATAAGTGCCAGTTTGGGTGTGTGGCGGCGCATATTGGCATCGGCAAGCAAAATGAGTGGCAGGGCTGCAGTGCCATACAACACCACATCGCTGGCTTTTTGTGCGCGGGGTTGCCACAGACGGGTTACAAACCGGTCGAACCGGGGTTTTATATCCTGCACCTGCAAAAGGGCAATGTCATCGGGGCTTAAAGTACGCTTGGTGCGGTTCAGCCATTCACCCGCCACAATGCCACCCGCCCCGCCCACGCTTAACGGAACGTCTAACTGCCAATTCAACCGGTAAGGGTTGCCAACTTGTTGTGCATACATACCGGTGGTTACCTGCAACAGCAACCACAGCCGCAACACCGGTAAAAACAGGGTAAATGATTGAAAGCTTTTCATAAACCGGAAATAAAAATAAGCAATTGGTACTTATTTAGGTTGTACCTTTGTTGGTGATGTTCTTATTAACTGAATTCCTTTCATTTTGCCGCAAAGAACGCAAAGTTTTGCGCAAAGTTCCGCAAAGTTTTTTTTGCTCTTTGGTCAATGCTGCAAATTAGCAAGGAACAAGAGAAAATGCCGGGATTTACAGATAGCACCTAAATAGCTACAGCAATTGTTTGTTTGCAGCAGCATTGCAAAATACGGCAAATTGCCGCACCATGGCAACTGTGCAAGCCGGCAAAACTCAAAATTACAGGCTACAGCCCGCAAATTAAAACAACTCTGCAACAAAGCGCATAAAAAAACGGTTAGTTATTGTAATTTTGCATCCATGAGTTTTTTGTATCCATCATTTTTGGCAGCATTGGGGGCAATTGCCATACCCATTATCATACACTTGTTCTATTTCAGACGGTTTAAGCGCGTGTATTTTACCAACGTAAAATTTTTGCGCGAACTAAAAGAAGAGCGTTCCTCGCGCAATAAGCTCAAACACCTGCTGGTGCTCATGAGCCGCATTTTAGCCCTGGTTTTTCTGGTGTTGGCTTTTGCCCAGCCCTATATACCGCAGGCAAATTCAAAAATTGTGCAGGGCAGCAAGGCAGTGAGCATTTATGTTGATAATTCATTTAGCATGAATGCCGGAAGCGGGGTAACGCTGTTTGAGCGCGCCCGCCGCAAAGCCGAGGAAATAGCCCGCGCTTACCGGCCCGAAGACCGGTTTCAACTGCTTACCAATGATTTTGAAGGTAAGCACCAACGATTGCTCAATAAAGACGAGTTTTTGAACTATCTGGAAGAAATAACCGTAAGCCCGGCAGTACAAACGCTCAACGATGTGGTAAACCGGCAGAAACAAGCCCTGTCTGATGCCAACGTGCAGCAAAAAAACCTGTTTCTGATATCCGATTTTCAGAAAAACATTGTGAATATTGAAAACGATACTGCCTACAACCTTTACCTCATACCCCTGCAAACCGATGAAAGACAGAATGTGTATGTTGACTCGGTTTGGTTTGAAACCCCTGCCCGAAACCTCAATGAACAGGCTCAACTGCTGGTACGCATAAAAAACAGCGGCAACAATGCCTTGGAGGGTTCAAGGCTTGAACTGCGTATTAACAATCAGGTAAAGGCTATGCGCGATTTTTCGGTGGCAGCCAATAACCAAAGTATTGATACACTGGGCTTTACCATTACCGAAACCGGCTGGCAACAGGCAGAAGTTCAAATTACCGAACCCTCTACCGTAGAGTTTGACAATACTTATTACTTTACCTTTGAAGTGGCCGAGCGCGTAAATGTGCTGGTTATTAACCCCGCTTCGGGAGGCGGCAACACTTTTTTAAACGCACTTTTCAAACAACTTACCGGCTTTTCTGTGCAAAACCAGTCAGAAAACCAACTCGACTATGCCAAACTGCCCGCCAACCAACTTATCATACTCAACCAGTTGCGCGCATTCTCTTCGGGTTTAAGCTCAGAACTGCAACAATATGTAAACAACGGCGGCGGGCTGCTTATCTTCCCCTCTGCCGGCGCCGACCTCGCCTCTTACAACAACCTGCTGAAAAATTTGCGGGTAAATACCTATACCACACTTAACAAAAACCGCCGCGAAACCGACTATATCAACACGGGGCAGGAAATCTTTAAAGATGTTTTTGAAAAACTGCCCAACAACCTCGACCTTCCGTATGCCAACAGCAGCTACGATATGACCGCCTTTGCCAATACAGGCGAAGAAGTGTTGCTGCGTTTCAGGGGTGGCGCCTCCTTGCTTGGCAAATACGAGGTAGGCAACGGAAAAGTGTATTTGTGTGCCGTACCGCCCGATTTGCAGGCATCTAATTTACCCTCTCATGCCATTTTTCCGCCCATGATTCATAAAATTGCCCTTAGCAGCGGAAAAGGAAAATTGCTGGCCTTTACCATAGGTAAAAACAGCATTATTGAAACCGATGTGCCCCCGGCCACTGCGCAAAGCACCGATGAAGTATATAAACTGAAGGGCACCGATGAAGAATTTATACCCGGACAAAAGGCAATTGGCAACAAACTGTTTCTGACCATAGGCAGCCAACTCAGGCAATCGGGCATATACAGCCTGTTTAAAGAGGCAGCAAAACCGGCAGCCTACTTCGGGTTTAACTACAACCGCCTCGAATCGGTACTGGTATATTTTACTCCCGATGAACTCAAAAAACAGTTCAACTTTCCCAACATGCGCTTCTTTGACGATAATACCGATTTAACCACGCTGGTTGGCCAAATTGACCGCGGAGTTATTTTGTGGAAATGGTGCCTGTTGCTGGCGCTGGCTTTTCTGCTGTTTGAAATTTTGTTGCTGCGCCTCTGGAAAACCTGATAGAAAACACTTATTATTACACATCCCAAAATATATTTACATGGCAGACAATATTGGCATTAGGTACGGAGCTATTGCGGGGTTTGCCCTCATTATTTTGTATGTTGTTTTGTATGCCATAAGCCCGGCGCTTATGTACAGCCTTTGGTGGCTGGGTTTGCTTATGTTTGTTGCCATTATTGGGGTAATGGTGCTTGCTGCCCGCCACACGCGCAACGAACAGGGCGGATACGGCACTTTTGCCCAATTAGTAGCGCCGGCTTTTGCGGTAATGGTGGTGGTGCAGTTGCTGAGCAGTGTGTATAACTACGTAATGTTTAACTACATAGACCCCGGACTTACCGAAACCCTGCGCAATGTAACGACCGAAACCACCTATCAGTGGATGAGTTCCTGGGGGGTTCCGGAAGAAGAAATTGAAAAAACAATGGACGAACTGGATAAGCGCGATTTTAGCGTTACCCTTAAAAGTTCTTTGTTTGGCTTTGCCGGCGTCTGTATATTTGGCTTTGCCGTTGCCGCCGTAATTGCGCTTATACTGCGAAAAAACCCGCCGGCACACCTGCAACAAAGTGCCGCACCCAATATGCCCGAAACCGAGAACCCCGATGACATGGTACAACTTTAACGCTGCAGGGCTTAAACGCCAACTGCTGCTTTTTCCAGTTCTTCGGTTTTGGCAGATACCCAGGCGGTAAAATCAAAATAAGCAAAAACGCGTTTTTCAAAGGCATCGGCTGCCAGCAGTTGCAGTTGCGTATAGGCAGATTTGAACATGGCGCATACATCTGTTTGGGTAGTTAGCGGTGTAAGGCTGCGCAAAAACTGCATAACCAGGGTTTCTAAGCGGTATTGTTTTTCTTTGCCGTACAAAAAACGGTAAACCGATTTAATGGTAACGGCTGTAAGGGCTGCATTACCTATTTCAAAGGCGGTAAACAGGGTAAGTATTTTGGCAAAGCCCACCACATCTCGTCTTACATTGCTGTGTTCATACTCCAGCACGCGTAGCAGCCAGTTATGCGCACGCTCAAACTGTTCGGAGCCAAAACAGATATGGAAAGCGTAAAAGCACAACATCACCACACCCACGCCGTCAATCTGGTCGGCAAAGCGGGCAAGGCCTTCTTCCAGTTTGTCAATACAGGCAATGCCGCCGGCATAGTCGCCCTGCGAAATATGGAGCGCCATCCGGTGGTAATAATAGGCTTCAAACAGTTTAAGCTGTACGGCTTCGGAGGTTGGTTTTGGTTCATCCTGCATCATTTGGTAAAGTTTGTGCAGGTATAGCTCGCGCTCCTCGTGTTTATGAAGGGCTGCCGTGGTATTGAGCAGGTTGTTTATGGCATTGATATAGGTAAGCGGCTCGGAGGCTGCCAATTCGGGGCGTTCTTCCAGCAGCAGCACCAGTTTTTTGCTGTACTCATAACAGGGCTGCAATTGCCGCATCATAAAATAACAGGTTGCCAGGGTTTTATAGCGCAACAAGTTGGCTTCGTAGCCTGCTGCCGGTGGTTGTTCGGGGTGTAGAAGCGGGTTTTGGAGCAGTTGCGAAATTTGGTCAAGGTCGTTCCGGTTGGCGCTAATACCTTGCTGGGTAATATGGTATTGCACTTTTGCGTGCAGCAGCCAGTAATTGTTGGTAACCATTAGTTGCTGCAGCAGTTGTCCGGTTTGTTGGTGCAGTTGGGCAACTTCGGGTTCCGATTGCCCGGCAAAGGTCATAGCTTCGCAAATTTGCTTTTCGCGTTGCAAAATGAGGAGTGCAGCCGCTGTTTTTTCGTGCTCCTGTGCCAGTTTCCGGGCTTTGGCAACTAATTTAAGCGCCTGTTCATATATGCCTTTGCCATATAAAAAATCAATGCTGCCCATTAGTTCGCGCAGTTGGGCATCTATTGAGTTTTGCGCATGATATACGTTCATGCTGCGCAAAATAAGTTCGTATAAATAAGATTTAGCCACCGGCAGGCGGTTGGCAAATTTTTTACCGCTAAATTTTTTCAGCAGCATTTCTTCGTTGTAGTGTCTTTGGCTGTCTATGGCATCAAATAATTCTACATAGTTGTTTTGCTCCCCTATTACATGGCGGGAAGAGTAAATTTTAAAAAAACGCTTTTCCGATTTTGTCAGGCTTTTAATGAGCCTGAAAAGGCTGTCTTTTTTTTTCATAAGCCTTATACGCGCTAATCTGCTTCGCTTACGGTTAATTCATCAAATTCTACGGTTTGCACATCTTCAACAAACATACCCACATTTTTCCAGTTTTCATTGGCATTAAGGGTGCCGGTATGCACCTTTTTTCCGTTGGCGTAGTAGGTAAACCGTATGCCGCGCACTTTTAGTTCAAGCAAATCCTCGTCTGTATCGGTGCCGGCAGCCTTATATCCGGCCAGGTAGCGCACCATATCGGGTTGCCATTTATCGTCTTTCTTAACGTTTATGGAGGCATAGCCGTTGTTGGTAAGGCAAAAACGGTAGTAATTAACACTGTCGGTTGTCATTATTAACCCGTAATAACCCTGCGCTGTGCCCGATTTATGGCGGGCTTTTAATACTACATCATAGTTCATTGCCTGCCTTTTGAGGGGCATACCCGACCACCAGAAATAGCCTTCGCGGCGGTAGTCTATAATGTATTTCCCGTCGTACAGTATTTTCATGCCGTAGTTTTTCAGTTGGGTATCCCAGTTGTTCACATTATCGTCAAAGGTATCTTTAAACAACAGGTTGCCGGCTTCTTCGTCCGGGCTTTCGGCTATTTGGGCGGGCAGGCTGTCGGTGTATAATTGTTGCTCCATAACATACAACCGGTGCTGCAGTTCGTTTGTGCGAGATTGGAAAAACAGGTATCCTAACAACAAACCTCCCAAAAGCCCTGCCAGCAATGCAGGTATTACCGGGGTTCGGTTTTGCATAAGGCCAATGATTTAGACTTGTGTAATATTGCGCAGCACAAATTTTTACTTGCTGTGAATGCCGGTATAAATGTAGTATTTATTGTGCAATTAACCGCCGTTTTTACCGCAATTCAATTTTATGGGCAGCGTTAATGTTTTAGCTGTACAACAATTGCCGCATGTGGCAATTGCAGGTAAAAAGCCCGGTACTGTATGTATTCCTGAACCGGATGACCATTTTTTTAAACAGTACAAACACATTCATGTATATATTGTGTGGAAATATTTAAATGTTTTAAGCGTGCAACTTGCAAAAAAATACGGCAATATTGTTGGGAAAAGGCTTGTATATAAACCCACAGCAACAAAAAAAGCAGTTTGTAAAATAAATTTACAAAATAATGACGCAACAATTTAACCTTTTCCCGGTTTTAGCATCATAATTGCGGTAGTAAGTTCACAATCCTTTGCCTTATTGTTACCAATAACCGTGTAAGAGGCAAAAAAGGTTGTGCATTTTTTTATGATACTTTAAAATTGGGTAAAAAACCACCTGTGTTGTTGCCCTTTACTAAAAAGCAAAACATTGGCATGTATAATTGGCTCGATTTTTGTTTTATTTACCGGTAATTCAAAGCCTTAACCTCTTCATTACTTATGCAACAATTATTTTTGGCAATTGGCATTTGTTTTATATTGTTGAGTAATTTACCCCTCTATGCCGGCCCTGCCGGTGCAGAAGGCAATAATGCAGCAGAAGAAATTCTAACATCATGGACAACCCCCGAAAAAGGCGCCAAGCTCATACTGATTGGCATTGTGGTTGACCGAAAAGGCATGCAGCCTATGGAAGGGGTAAGGGTAGAACTATCGGAAATAAAAAACCCCGCCGCTGCCCAAACCTTTTTAACCAAGCAAGACGGCAATTTTTACTTCAAACTGGAATCGGATAAAGAATACGCACTCAGCGCATTTGGCAAAAACGGCAATAAAGAAGATTACAAAGCCATTTCTACCGTTAACAAAAGCAGTTCCGATATTTTGCGGGCTATTTTGCAGGTAGAACCCACCCCCACACCGGCAATTGCCAGTTTTGAGGTAAAAGAAGCCCCCAAAACGGCATCGGCAAACTACTCCCTTTTGTTTAAAGTGCAGTTTGGCGCATTTAAACAAGCCATCAGTTCAAAATCTGCTTTCTATACCAAGGCCGGCGAAATGTTTACCATAGAAACCGAAAATGGTACCAACGGCTATGTACGATATCTGGTCGGCAACTTTGCCGATTTGAGCAAGGCAAAAGAAGCAAAAAAACAATTGGAAGATAAAGGATACAGCCGGGTTTTTATAGTACCTTACTATAAAGGACAACGCATCAGCAATTTATCGCCCGAAGACGCACAAAAAAAATACGCCTACAAATAAACAGAAACAATTATAGACAATCTGGTTTTTAACATACAAGGAGGCAATTGTTACCAAACAGTTGCCTCTTTTCTTTTACCCGTTTTGCATCAAAAACGCTAAAAATGCCCGCAAAACCCCTGTAAAACAACCAACCACCCAAAAAAAAGCTTATCTTTGTACGCCTTTTTGGGCACATAAACCCGTTACTAATAAAATTGTTTCACAAATGGCAAACCGGTAAGGCTTAAGCGCCGTTTGCCCCAACTTATCCAAACTTAACCTTTTTTTAATCATGTACAGAACACATACCTGCGGCGAGTTAAGACTAACTCATGTGGAAAAAGTAGTTACCCTTAGCGGTTGGGTACAGCGCACAAGACAATTAGGCGGAATGACCTTTGTTGACCTGCGCGACCGCTACGGCATTACCCAACTGGTTTTTGATATGAGCCTTAATGCCGATTTATGTGCCGCCGCCAATAAACTGGGGCGGGAGTTTGTAATACAGGCAACCGGCATTGTGCGGGAACGTAGCAGCAAAAACACGCAACTTGCCACCGGCGAGGTGGAAATTGACGTTACCGGCCTGCAAGTGCTCAACGCCGCCAAAGTGCCGCCCTTTACCATTGAACCCGATACCGACGGCGGAGACGACCTGCGCATGAAATACCGCTACCTAGACCTGCGCCGGACACCCGTACAGCAAAACATCATCTTCCGCCACCAAATGGCGCAGGCTACCCGAAGCTACCTTAACAACCTGAACTTCCTTGAAATTGAAACCCCCTTCCTTATTAAAAGCACCCCCGAAGGCGCACGCGACTTTGTAGTGCCCTCGCGCCTCAACGCCGGGCAGTTTTACGCACTGCCGCAGTCGCCCCAAACGTTTAAGCAACTGCTCATGGTATCGGGGTTTGACCGCTACTACCAGATTGTGCGCTGTTTCCGCGACGAAGACCTGCGCGCCGACCGGCAGCCCGAATTTACCCAAATAGACTGCGAAATGGCCTTTGTTACCCGCGAAGACGTATTGCAAACTTTTGAAGGGCTGCTGCGCTATCTCCTCAAAACGGTAAAAGGTTATGACCTGGGCGAAGTAGCCCGGATGAGCTATGACGATGCCATGCGCCTGTACGGAAGCGACAAACCCGATATACGCTTTGGCATGGCCTTTACCGAACTGAACCAACTGGTAAAAGGACACGGATTTGCTATTTTTGATGATGCCGAACTCATTGCCGGCATTTGTGCCCAAGGCTGCGCCGAATATACCCGCAAACAATTGGACGAACTGACCGATTGGGTAAAACGGCCTCAAATTGGCGCAAAAGGCTTAGTGTATGTAAAATATAACCCCGATGGCACGCTTAAATCATCGGTTGATAAGTTTTATTCGCCAGAACAATTGCAAACATGGGCCAATGCCATGAACGCCAAACCCGGCGATTTGCTCCTCATCTTATCGGGCAGTACCGATAAAACCCGCAAACAATTAGGCGAACTGCGCCTGGAAATGGGTAAACGCCTGGGGCTAAGAAACCCCGCAGAGTTTAAAGCCCTGTGGGTACTCGATTTCCCCCTGCTGGAATGGGACGAAGAAGACCAACGCTGGGTTGCCTGCCACCACCCCTTTACCCGGCCCCGTACCCAAAACTTTGAAAACATTACCGACTGGGGCAGCCTCCGCGCCGAAGCCTACGACCTTTGCCTCAACGGAAACGAAATTGCCGGAGGCTCCATTCGTATTCATGAACGCGCTTTGCAGGAAAAAGTGTTCGACCTGCTGGGAATGACCAAAGATGAAGCACAGCAAAAATTCGGCTTCCTCATGGGGGCTTTTGAGTATGGCGCACCTCCGCACGGTGGTATTGCCTTCGGGTTCGACCGCCTTTGTGCCATTATGGGTGGTTATGAATCTATTCGAGATTTTATTGCCTTCCCCAAAAATAACAGCGGACGCGATACTATGATTGATGCCCCTTCTCCTATTGATGCCAAACAATACCGCGAACTCAGCATTCAATCTGTTATACAGGGGTAAAACAACACTTACCCCGCCGCCAATCTATACAACAGCCCGAATTTTATACCCATAGTCTAAATATTCGGGCTGTTTCCGTATTTTCGCCATCGGATTTTAAAATTGCAGCACTCCATTTGTTTTTATGGCGCAACTTCTCATCCGTTTACTCAAAATCACTGCATCGGCATTCCTGTTTTTACTTTGGCTGGCACTGTTTCTTAGCATAATACAGCACATACAAAGCCGCCGCTATACTTTTATGCCGCCGCAGCCTTTTACCGGCAACTACCTCTATAACCCCTACACCGGCGCCGATACTGTGTGGCGAAAATGCAATTTTCATGCACATACCCACGCATGGGGCGGCCTTACCGACGGGCGAAGCAATGAGGCGCCCGATTTGATTAATAAATACCGCCAAATGGGGTATGATGTGGCCTGTATTTCCGATTACCATTCCATAAACCCGCAACAAGATACCGCTTCGGGGTATTTTATACCTGTTTACGAACACGGGTACAACCTGTTTAAAGCACACCGGCTGGTATTGGGGGCAAACAAAGTATCATTTTTTGACATTAGCCTGTGGCATAACCTGCACGACCGCCAATACCTGCTTGAACGCCTGCAACCCGATGCAAAGGTGCTGGCTGTAGCGCACCCAAAATTTGGCGGCGGCCACCATCTGGAAGATTTTACCCGCCTTACCGGCTACCAACTGATGGAAGTACTGAACCACTACCGCCTTTCCGATAAATATTGGGACATGGCACTGTCGGCAGGTAAGCCCGTGTGGATTATTGGAAATGATGACAACCACAACATTGCCAAACCCGATGAAACCGGCGTAAAATGGACCATGATTGCCGCCAACCAACTGCAAACCGATACCCTGCTTAACCACCTTAAACGCGGCTTTGCCTACGGAGTATCGGGCAAAAACGGGCAAAACGATATTTACCTTAAGCAATTTCGCACCGACAGCCTTACCCTGTACATTGAAACCGATGTTCCGGCTCTGGAAATAAAACTCATAGGGCAAAACGGGCAGCAGAAAATGCTGGCGCAAAATACCCCTACCATTACCTATACCTTTGCCCCCGATGACACTTACATTCGGGCAGAAATAAGCAGCCCTGCCTGTAAATTATACCTGAACCCCGTTGTGCGCTACAATGGCATACAGCAACCCGAAAACAAATTTACCGCACAACACTACCCGGCAGCCACCTGGCTAATGCGGGCGGCACTGCTCTTGCTGCTGACCGCCGGTACTGCCGGCGCCATACTGGCATATAAAAGGCTTTGGCGCACTAAAGTGGTTGTTTTTTCATGAGGGGAAAAGCAAACAGATATTTTTTGTTGTATAAACCCTATGGCGTACATTGCCGTTTTTCGGCAGTAGCCGGCGGGCAAAACACCCCTACTTTACAGAGTTTATACAATTTTCCGAAAGATGTTTACTCGCTTGGACGGCTGGATGCCGACAGCGAGGGATTATTGCTGCTAACTAACGACAGCTCATTGAACTACCGCTTGCTAAACCCGCATTTTGCACACCGGCGCACCTATTGGGTACAGGTAGAAGGGGTGCCCGATGCCAAAGCGTTGCGCCAATTATATGAAGGTGTAACCATTACCGTAAACCATAAACCCTACCACACGCAACCGGCAGTTGAGGTGGCATTGTTGCAGGAAACGCCGGTATTGCCGGTGCGCTACCCGCCGGTACGCTACCGCGCAAATATACCAACCGCCTGGCTGCAACTAACCCTTACCGAAGGTAAAAACCGGCAGGTACGGAGCATGGCGGCGGCGGTGGGATACCCGGTGCTGCGCTTGGTGCGCATTGCCATTGAACAACTGAGGTTGGGTACTTTGCAGCCCGGACAGGTAAAGGAAATTTCGGAAAATACGGTTTATAGGGCTTTGTTTAATCGCCCCCCTTTTAAAAAATAACCGGAACGGCAAGCAATGAAGAACAGGCGGTTTCCTGCTTACTCACTCATGCGGATTTTCTTTTCAATTTCGCTTACTTCTTCTTTAAACTGAAGCATTTGGTCCATTTGGTCGGTAACGGCAGTGCAGCCGTGCATAACGGTGGTATGGTCGCGGTTAAAATCGCGCCCTATTTCGGTAAGCGATTTGCCGGTTATTTTACGGCAGAGGAACATAGAAACATGGCGGGCAATTACAATTTCGCGTTTTCTCGATTTTCCTTTAATGTCATTAAGCGTTACGCGGTAATGTTCGCCCACCATTTTGGTAATGAAACCCACGGTAATTTCGGGGGCAACGTGGTTTACTAAAGAGCGCACGGTTTGCCGAGCCATGTTCAGGTCAATAGCCCTGTTTACCAATTTAGACTGTGCCACCAGTGAATTAAGTGCGCCTTCCATAATGCGGATGCTGGTGTTGATATGGTGCGCCACATACTCCGATACTTCGCGGGGCAGTTCAATGTCTTCGGCCTGAGCTTTGCGCTCTAAAATGGCAATGCGGGTTTCAAAATCGGGTATTTGCAGTTCTACGGAAAGCCCCCATTTAAACCTCGACAACAGGCGTTCATCCATATCGGTTAAATCTTTGGGCGGTCGGTCAGAGGTAAGCACTAATTGTTTTCCGCTTTGGTGCAGGTGGTTAAAAGTATGGAAAAAGTGTTCCTGGGTTTTATCTTTGTTAGAGAAAAACTGGATGTCGTCAATAATAAGCACATCAATGGTTTGGTAAAAGCTGCTGAAACTGGCGGCATTTCCGTTTTTAAGAGCTTCAATAAACTGGCTGATATAGGCTTCGGAAGTAACAAAGAGTACGCGTTTTTCGGGGTGAAGCATTTTTATTTCGTTGCCAATGGCATGGGCAAGGTGGGTTTTACCCAACCCCGAACCGCCGTAAATAACCATGGGGTTATAGGCAAGGCCGGGTTTTTTGGCTATAGCAATGCCGGCCGAGCGGGCAAGCAGGTTGCAATCACCTTCAATAAAATTGGCAAAGGTGTGGTTGGGGTTAAGGCAAGATTCAAAACTTACTTCCTTTATGCCCGGAATGGCTACCGGGTTTCCTATAAAGCTGTTTTTATAATCGCCGTTGTTATACTTGCCGTTTCCGGCGGGTATATGGGTAATGGCCGACTTACCGTTTAAGGCACTGCCTTTATCTACCGGTATCTGGTATTCAAAACGGGCATTGGTGCCCACTTCCCTGCGTATGGCAAGGGTAAGCTTATCGGCATAGTGTTCTTCCAGCCATTCATAAAAAAACTGACTGGGCACTTCAATGGTTAGTACATTGTTTTCGAGTTTTACCGGTTTTATAGGTTTAAACCAGGTTGTATAACTTTGCTCATTGCTTACCAGTTCTTTAATAACCGTAAGGCAGTTTTCCCAAATGGCTGTTAAGGTTTTCATAAATCGGGTGTACTGATGTTGTTTATAATTGGCGCTGTTTGTTTTGGCGTAATAACCATTTAATTGTTTCTCACTTTTAGCCGTTCCTCATTTATTGTATGTAAGCAAGTACCCCGCCGGTGTATGGGTTGGGCGTAAAAAATGCCCACACTTCTGTTTTAGGCCATGTACCGGTACTCCGCACTTGCTACATTTTACCCGCTCCTCCATAGCACAGTTTCATCTGAAAAAACAGACACAAAAACCCCCCGCGCATTTTGTATGCACGTTGATTGTAAAACCGCTTTTTTAAATTTTTAATTTTGCAACTCAAAACCCGGTAAGTGAGTGCCATGAAGCGTCTGGCATAACCCCCGGTTATTGTGTTTTGAAAGCCGGTAATATTTATCCCCTGTGGACTGCAAAGATGCCATAAATTTTGCTCTTTGAAAAGTCTGAATTGTCATTTTTTTGAGAATTTGAACAGTGAATTGAGGTTTTTCGGGGCACTTTTTTGAACTAAGTGGTTAAAGACCTTAAAACCAACAGCTTTACCTATCAGTCCGAAATTCAAATTGCAAATAATTTTATTTAAATGTTCCGAAAACCCGGTTTCTCTGGTGCAAAAGAATATATTTATCAAAAGCAGGTAAGAGAAGCAAAAAAAACAGGTATATTTACCCCCCGATTAAGCAATAAGCACAGTCAGTAAATTTGAAATACATGAGAAGCCTTGTTATTTTAACCCTTCTGTTGTTTGCAGCCCCAATGGTTGTGTTTGCCCAGCAAGACGCGCAATATACGCAATACCTTTTCAATGGTTTGGTGATAAACCCCGCCTATGCCGGCAGCCGCGAGTCGTTGAGTGTGTTGGCGCTTTACCGCTATCAGTGGGCAGGTTTAGACGGTGCTCCCAAAACCTTGTCGGCCGGCATACATAGCCCTGTAGGCGATAAAAACGCACTTGGGCTTTATATAGAAAACGACATGGTGGGCGTTCATAACCGTTTTAGCGCTTATGCCACTTACGCCTACCGCCTGCAGTTCAACAATAATGCCAGATTACAACTGGGGATAAACGCCGGTGTATTGAGCTACCGTTCAGATTGGACCAAAATTGAAGACATTCAGGACCCAACCGACCCCAACTTCAGCAGCGTGGAAGAGAGCAAACTGCTGCCCAATTTCGGGCTGGGCGCTTATTATTACAGCGACCGCTACTACGTAGGGTTTTCGGTGCCGCATCTGCTCAAAAGCGACCTGGATGATGTGAGCAAACTATCCAAACATGCCCAACACTATTTCCTTTCGGGCGGTTATGTATTTGATTTAAGCCCCTCGCTGCGGCTTAAACCTTCTTTCCTGCTCAAAACAGTAGCCGCCTCGCCGCCGCAGGCCGATTTAAACCTGAACCTGCTTATTAAAGACATGGTTTGGCTTGGCATGGGCTACCGCACCGGCGATGCTTTGGTGTTTTTGGCAGAATACCACATGGCAAAAGGGCTTCGTGTAGGGTACTCCTATGATTTCAGCGTTTCCAAACTTTCGCCCTATAACAACGGAAGTCACGAAATAATGATAGGATGGGACGTTGCCCGAAGCAAACCCGAAAAAGTTCTCAGTCCCCGTTTTTTCTGATGCCCCCGCTTTAGTATGCAGCTATTTTACGCGCCCGGCATACCGCAGGGCATTTATACCCTGCCACCCGATGAAGCCCACCATTGCCTGCATGTGCTGCGCCACCGGCAAGGCCAAACTATTTGGGTAATTGACGGCCAAGGCGGTTTGTATAAAGCCGTTATTACCCACCTTAGCCCCAAAGACTGCACCTTTACCATTGAACAGCAAATACCCCTGCCGCCGGTGCCGCCCGTTTATATTCACCTGGCAGTAGCGCTTACCAAAAATGCCGACCGCTGGGAATGGTTTGCAGAAAAAGCCGCCGAAATAGGCGTAAGCGCCATTACCCCACTGCTTACCGCCCGAACCGAACGTAAGCAACTGCGTACCGAGCGGCTGCAAAAAATTCTCATCACCGCCACCAAACAATCGGTAAAAGCAACAGTACCCCGTTTGTTGACGCTTACCGCCTTTAACCATTTCATACAACAACAGCAGACACAAATAAATACCGCCCGCTTTATTGCCTATATTGATGACAATAACCAACTGCTCCACCGCGTTTATACCCCCGGTTCCAACGTGGTAATGCTTATTGGGCCCGAAGGCGATTTTACCCCCGATGAAGCACAACAAGCCATTGCAGCAGGTTTTGTACCGGTATCGCTGGGTAAAAGCCGGCTGCGCACCGAAACAGCAGCCATAACCGTTTGCCATACTTTTAACCTCCTGAACCAAACCTGAACCTTTTGGACTACAGGCATTATACCCCAATAACAACCACAATGCCTTTCAGACTGTTATTAACCGGTAACAGCCCGCAAACGTCATTTTTTGGGGTAATTTACCAAACAAAACCCTCATGAAAAAAACAGCAGCCTTACTTGTTATACTCCTTGCCTTTGCCGCCGTTTCGGCTACCAATACCGGCGGAACCATAAAACTCGGATTGCTTAAATACAACGGCGGGGGCGACTGGTATGCCAACCCCACCTCGTTGCCAAACCTCATTAAGTTTTGCAACCGCGAACTGGGCATGAACATTGACCCCGAACCCGAAACCGTAGAAGTAGGAAGCCCCGAAATTTTTAACCTGCCTTTTATACACATGACCGGGCATGGAAATGTGGTTTTTTCTGCAGACGAAGCCCGCAACCTGCGCCAATACCTGGAAGCCGGCGGTTTTTTGCATATTGACGATAACTATGGTATGGACCCCTATGTGCGCCCGGCGCTTAAACAAGTTTTTCCCGAACTGGAATTGGTAGAACTGCCATTTTCTTACCCAATTTATAGCCAACGCTTCAACTTTGCCAACGGCCTGCCCAAAATTCATGAACACGACGGAAAACCACCCCAAGGGTTTGGGCTAATTTACCAAGGGCGATTGGTGGTTTTTTACAGCTATGAATGCGACCTTGGCGATGGCTGGGAAGACCCCGATGTACACAACGACCCGCCCGATGTGCGCGAAAAAGCCCTTAAAATGGGCGCCAACCTTATGCAATACGTTTTTACCAACTAACACACCGACCGGCATACCGCCAAAAATAACAACTAAAACCGGCACCTGCACACAAAGCAAAGCGCCGCCGGAGTTGGCATCAGGCATACCTGTTGCCAAACCGTTGCAATACATCCTGGTTCATTTCGCGTATTTTTTGCTCATCTTCCATGCGGCAAATGAGCAGCACTTCCCGGGTGTCTATAATGCAATAATCTGAAAGCCCCTGCACAATAACCAGTTTATCGCCGTTTACCCTTATCATACAGTTATCCGATTCATATACCATTACATTGCTGCCCGAAACAGCATTGCCGGCGCTGTCTTTATCGTGTTTTTCCCATAAAGAAGACCAGTTGCCCAAATCGCTCCAGCCAAAATTTGCCGGAATAACATACACATTTTTGGCGTGTTCCAAAATGGCATAATCAATTGAAATGTTTCGGGTTTGCATGTAGGCCTGTACTATAAATTCGTGTTCGCGTGTGGTATTATAGGCGTTTTTTCCTTCGTGAAATATATCATAAATATCGGGCTGCAGCGTTCTGAAGGCATCAATTATGCTTCTTGCACTCCATATAAAAATGCCCGAATTCCACAGGAAATCGCCAAATTTCAGGAAAGTTTGGGCAATTTCATAAGAGGGTTTTTCGGTAAAGGTTTTTACCTTATACATGCCGTTTCTGCTCATTTCCTCATCAAACTGAATGTACCCGTAGCCGGTATGCGGTCGGGTAGGGGTAATACCCAAAGTAACCAGTGTATTGCTATGTGCGGCAAATTCAAGGGCATGTTGCAGCGCCCCAATAAACAGGTGGGTTTCCGTAATGTGATGGTCAGACGGGGCAACTATCATGGTGGCGTGGTGGTCAAGTTGCTGCAGTTTAAAGGCGGCATAGGCTATGCAGGGGGCGGTATTGCGGCGCAGTGGTTCTACAATTATTTGTTTTTCGGGCATTTGCGGCAGTTGGTCTAACACAAGCTGCACATAACCTGCACCTGTAACTACAAAAATATGGGCGGGATCAATAAATTCTGCAAAACGGTCGTAGGTGCTTTGCAACAGGGTTCTGCCGCAATTAAGGATATCGAGAAACTGTTTGGGTAGTTTTTCACGGCTTTCGGGCCAAAAGCGGCTGCCAATACCACCGGCCATAATTACTACATACTGATGTTTTTTATCGTTAGCTGTGTTCATACATTGCAATTTGTTTTACAAATGGTGAAAGGCGGCGGCTGTTATAATAAGCCCTCGCGCACAAGGTCATGTATATGTACTATACCCGCATACTGGTTGTTTTCATTGGTTACAACCAATTGGGTAATTTTGTGTTGTTTCATTTTTTCAAGGGCATGTATGGCAAGGGTTCCTTTTTGAATGGTTTTTGGGTTGGGCGTCATAATATCTTTAGCAAGAAGATGCAAAAAACCGTCGGTTCGTTGCAACAGCCGGCGCAGGTCGCCATCGGTAATAATGCCCAGCAGTTGCCCGTTACTATCGGTAACGGCAGTAGTGCCCAACAGTTTGGAGGTCATTTCTACTATAATTTCGCTAAGGGTGGCATTGGGTGGTACCTGCGGCGCACTGTGTTGCAGATATATGTCATCTACACTCAGGTAAAGTTGTTTACCCAATGCGCCGCCGGGATGAAACCTTGCAAAATCAAGTGCGGTAAATCCTCTGAGTTCCAGCAGGCAAACAGCCAGGGCATCGCCCAGCGCCATTTGGGCTGTAGTGCTGGAGGTGGGCGCAAGATTATTGGGGCAGGCTTCGTGCGATACAGAGGCATTTAGCACGTAATGTGCCTGTTTGGCCAGGTAAGAGTGAACATTGCCGGTAATGGCGGTTAGTTTGCTGCCCAGTTTTTTGAGCATAGGAATCAGCACTTTAATTTCGGGCGTTTCGCCACTTTTCGATATGCAAATTACCATATCGGTTTGGGTAACCATGCCCAAATCGCCATGTATGGCATCAGCGGCGTGCATAAACATGGCCTGGGTGCCCGTAGAATTAAGGGTGGCGGTTATTTTCTGTGCTATGATGGCGCTTTTTCCTATGCCGGTTACTACCACCCTGCCCCTGCTGTGCAGAATGTCTGTGACACATCGGGCAAAATCGGGCGTTAGCAGTTCGGGCAGCTGGTATAAAGCCTCGGCTTCTGCGCGCAGTGTATTGGCAGCAGTAGCAAGTATTTGTTCAACAGAAACAGAAGTACTGGTAAAATGCATGGTTTTGCGGTAAAAATGCAAAATTAAGCAATGCTGCCCGGCTATACAAGCAATTGGCAACCCTTTACTGTCTTTAACCCCCGCTTTGCGCTAATTGCTGCCGCAATAAACAAAGTGCGGTAAAACAAATAAATAAATGCCTGTTTGTGTGACTACCTTTTTAAAATAAAAAAGGTAGAATGAGCGACAATTTGGTTAAAAGCCGTAATTTAGCAAGTTAATTTCCCGAAAAATGCTACTTTTATACCTCCAAACAAACACCTAATAAAAAACATCAAACTAATGAAAAGAAATTTTACCCGCTTTTTTGCAACTGTGCTGGCAATAGCTCTTACACAGGCCGCCATTGCGCAGGTTATTTTGCCTACCAGCGGACAAGCGCCCACACAAACCGATTGTGAGGGTACTATCTTGGACTCCGGCGGTACCGGCGACTACCAAAACAGTGTAGAAACCTTTATTGTAATTGACCCCCCCGGCACCATTCCTGTACAAATTACTTTTACCGCCTTTGACACCGAAGCCGGTTTTGACTACGTTGAACTCTTTGACGGGCCAAGCACCTCCGATGTACTCATAGGGCACTATGAAGGCACCGCCCTGCCCAACGGCGGCAGCCCTATTGTTTCTACCGGCGGCAGCATGACCCTCCGTTTTCATACCGATGGCTCGGTAATACGCACCGGTTTTGTGGCCAACTGGATTGCCGGCGGCGGTGGAAGCGGCGCTCCTGTGGCTAATTTCCTGGCCTCAGACGAAAACCCGCCTGCAAATGCCCCGGTAACTTTTATTAACAGCTCTTCCGGCGCAGGTACTTTTAACTGGGATTTTGGCGATGGCAACACCTCCGACGAAGAAAACCCCGAACATGCCTATGCAGCCCCCGGTACCTATACCGTTACGCTTACCGCCATTGGTTGCACCGGCGAAACCAACACCTACAGCACCACCATTACCGTGCAGGAACTGGCCGGCATTAGCGTTGACCCAACATCCTTTACCGTTACCCTTAACTATGGCGACTCTGCTATTTACCCCCTCACCATTACCAATACCGGCATTGGCGACCTTGTTTACAGCATAGAAGGCGCCAGCCTGCAAGCAGAAAAAAAATTGCAGGTCTTAACATTGGTAAACGGCGCCGATGTTGACCAGGAATATGTAACCACCCTGCAAGCCATTAACAACTATTATACCGATTACCAGCTTACCGAAATTACCACCTACAGCGCCGCAGAACTGGCAACCGCTCTCGAAAACAAAGACGTACTGCTCATTCCCGAACAAGAAACCTGCGACGGCGCTGCCTTTGCCTCTTTTGCCCCCATTCTGCAAGATTTTGCCCAAAACGGCGGAACCATTATTATTAACGGAACCAACCAGTCTGACTGTATTTTTAACACAGGGCTGTTTACCGGAACCTACCAAAACTTTGTATCGGGCGATGTTACCGTTTCGGCCCCCGACGACCCGCTGGTTGCCGGTGTAAACAACCCCTACAACGCACTGAACGTAACCTACTACTACGACATAACCAATGCCGATGTAGTGCGCGTAGTTGAATACAACAATTTCGATGTGGTTTGTTACCGAAACATTGGCGCAGGTAAAGCAGTTCTCATTGGACACGATTTCCGCTACAGCAATGCCGATATGCAACAGATTGAAGCCAATGCCGTGCAAAACTCGGCTTCGGCAGCCCTTGCCGAAGGCTGGTTATATATCTCCTCAAACGCCGATACCCTGGCCGGCAGCCAAAGCACCGGCATTGAAGTAGAATTTAACGCCACCGATGTGTATGGCGGAACCTATTACCAAGACCTTACCTTCTATACCAACGACCCCAACAACCCCGTGTTGGTAGTGCCCTGTGTGCTTACCATTGTGGGTACACCCAGTTTTGCCATTTCGCAGGGCAACTTCGATTTCGGAACGCTCATGCAAGGTTTGGTAGGGCAGCAAATTCTTACCATCAGCAACCCGGGTACCGACTCGCTTCATATCCTCAACATTACCTCCGATAACCCGGCTTACACCGTTGACCTTACCAACTTTTCATTGTATGGCGGCGGTACCTCGCAAGAAGTGGTTATCAGCTTTGCCCCCACCGAAATTCAAACCTACAACGGAACCCTGTCTATACAAACCAATATAGGCACTTTCTTTGTACTGCTTACCGGCAACGGTGTAGGCGCACCGGTTACTACCGTAACACCGCCTGCCATTAACGTAACCATTGATGCCGGCACCAGCACCACCGTGCCGCTTGTGCTTGATAACTCGGGGTTAGGCCCTCTTACCTACCAGTTTGATACTTCTACGCTGGGCGTTATTCTGGAAGTGCTGGCATACAAAAACGGCCCCGACCTGAACCCCGGCGCAGAGTATGAAAATACTTTTACCGCCATTAACACTTACTACAACAACTACAACCTTACCGAAACCACCACCTCCAGCGCCACCGAACTGGCAGCTCAGTTGCAGGGTAAAAACGTATTTCTGGTACCCGAAGTGGAAAATGCTTTTGGCGTGCCCCCCTTCCTCGATTTTGCCCCTGTTTTGCAGGAGTTTGTAAATAATGGCGGCATGGTGGTGTTCTGCGGCACATCGGGTGCGCAACCGCTCATTAATTCGGGGTTAATGACCATTAACGTTACCGGTTTCGATACCGGTACCCCGCTCAATGTGTTAGATGCCACGCACCCCATTACCGAAGGCGTTACCGCCAGTTTCCCGCCCTCAAACGGAACCTACCCCAATTTCTACAGCGACCCCGATGTGGTAACGCTGGTTGAGCAAACACCCGGCGCATTTGGCGGCGGCGGCTCGGTAGTGGCTTACCGCCCCATCGGAAACGGATACGTGGTTTCGCTCACTTTTGATTATTTCAGCTCGGAAGAAAATGCCAAAAAACTGTTGGCAAACACGCTTAAATGGGCCGAAAGCTTGTCGGTAGTACCTTGGTTAGACTATTCACCCACCGAAGGAACCGTGGGCTACCCCGACCAAACCACTATTGACGTTTTCTTAGATGCTACCGACCTGCTGGGCGGCACCTACGTATCGGAATTAATTATTAATACCAACGACCCGCTCAGTCCTACCATTACCGTACCCGTAACGCTTACCGTTATCGGTATTCCGCAAATTGTGGTTTCCGAAACCAACCTCGATTTCGGCTCGGTTATTATAGGTAATGATAACTCTATTACTATTTCAATAGATAACCCCGGAACCGACAGCCTGTTTATTACCGGCATTTCCTCTTCGCTGCCCGAATATACCACCGATTTCAGTACCATAACCGTGCCGCCGCTGCAGGGAACCGAGTTAACCATTACCTTTACACCCGAAAGCATACAGAACTTTAACGGCACCATTACCATTAACAACAACGTAACACCCATTACCATTAACCTTAGCGGTGTGGGCGTAGGCGCACCCACCACCACCTGGAACCCCAACTCCTTTGATGTTACCCTGCTGGCCGGAAACAACACCACCGAAACCCTTACCCTGGGCAATACCGGTGCCGGCCCCCTCAATTTTGCCATTGGCGGAACGGGTACTACCGAAATTCTGGCGCTTACCTACGCCATTAACACCTTTAACTATACCAACCTGCAGGCTTACCTTGCAGCCAACGTAACCAATTATAACCTGACCGAAATTAATACCACCAACCCCGATGACCTGGCCGATGCGCTGGAAGGTAAACAGGTATTGTTGGTGCCGCAACAAGATGCAGCCCTGGCAAGCACTACCGTTGTAGCCGCCCTTGGCACGGTTATGAACCAATTTGCTCAAAATGGTGGCTCAGTAATATTTGCCGGCAGCACCTGTACCCCGTGCATTACCGCCGGCAGTATGCTAACCGGTACCTATTGGGGGCAATCTTTTGGCGTACTAACCGTTTCTAATCCCGACCACCCCCTGGCCGAAGGATTACCCGCCACCTTTACCCCACCTGCCGCCACTTACACCTTTGATTTTACCGATACCGATCTGGTACAGGTGGCTTCACCCAACGACTTTGGACCAAACATTGACGCCATTGCCACCCGAAACGTAGGCAGCGGAAAGGTTATTTACTTGGGCAACAACTTTGCCTCTACCGGCGATGTCAATATGGAAACGCTGCTCTCTAATGCCATTGGATATGCCATTGGCCAACTGCCCGGCTGGCTCAGCGTATCGCCCGAAAACGGCATTGTACAGGCAGGTAACACTACCAACATTACCCTTACCTTTGATGCCACCGATATGCTGGCAGGCGTTTATACCTTTAACCTGCTCATTAATACCAACCAACCCGGCCTGCCCGTGGTTTCTATTCCTGTAACCCTTACCGTAGAGGCGTTCCCGCAGGCCGCTTTCTCTGTTGACAACCAACTGAGCTGCGATGGTATTGTACAGTTTACAGACGAATCGCTCAACAACCCCACCAGTTGGACCTGGGATTTTGGCGATGGCAATACTTCTGCCGAACAAAATCCCATGCACACCTATACCGAAGGCGGAACCTACACCATAAGCCTGGAAGCCTGTAACTCGCTGGGGTGCGATGTAGCAACCTATACCGATTACCTGACAGTTGACTTTACTTCTACCTACTGCGATACCATTGCCATGCCCGCCGACGGCAGCACCCTGCTTATTACCGATTGCTACGGCGTACTGCAAGACAGCGGCGGACCCAATAACTACAACAACAGCGAAAACGGTACTGTTACCATTGCTCCGCCCGGCGCCACTTCGGTTACGCTTACCTTTAGCTCTATCTGGTTTGAAAGCTGCTGCGACGGTGTGCGCATTTATGATGGACCCGACATCAGTTCGCCCCTGTTGGGCAACTTTAAAGGTCCCGATTTGCCAAACGGCGACGGTATTGTTACCTCAACAGGCAGTTCCATAACTATTGAGCAATATACCGATTTCTCTGTGGTGAACACCGGATTTGAACTGGCCTGGAGTTGTATAGTGATTACCGATGTGCCTACTCCCAACTTTAGCTACGAAGTAATTGACGAATGTTTGGGTATTGTAGAATTTACCGACCTTTCCAACAACTATCCCAACCAATGGACATGGGATTTTGGCGACGGATTGGGCAACCTTTCTACCGAACAAAACCCGCAATATTCCTTCCAGCAAAGCGGAACCTATCAGGTAAGCCTGGCCGCCTGCAATATAGTAGGCTGCGATGCGGTAATACTGCCCGTAACCGTTGATGGCGTTTTGTTTGTTGATTTTAACGTGCCCAATTTTGTGCAAATTAACACCCCGGTTATGTTTACCGACAATACCGACAATGCCAACTACTGGCAATGGAACTTTGGCAACGGGCAAACCGCTGTGGGCAACATTCAAAACCCGGTAACTTTCTACAACGCCCTGGGTATTTACACCGTAACCCTTACCGTTACCGATGCCAACGGTTGTGTGCGTACCGGTACCCGCACCCTGGAAGTAGTGAGCAATATTGGTATAGACAATGCTCAAAACAGCAGCCTGCTCAATATTGCACCCAACCCGTCTAAAGGTTTGTTCAACATCAGCTATCCGTTTAGCGACAACCGTCAGGTAACCTTGCGGGTATTTGATGCAGTAGGTAAAGAAGTGTATTTTAACCGTCAGGATGTTTCGGGCGGATATAACCACGCCCTTAACTTAGAGGGCAACCCTACCGGAATATATTTTGTTACCCTTAGCGCCGGTTCTGACATGATTACCCGAAAAGTAATACTGAACTAAGCACAGGTAACTGCAACACATGGATTAACCATTGTGTATGAACCGCAAAAAAACACCCCCCTTTGCCGTGGCATCGGGGGGTGTTTTCTTATGTATGGTCAAAAACCTGCTAAGGGTATCAAACGATAAATGCTACATGCTTACCTCACCGGCTTTGTTCATCATTTGCACGGCATGAACCAATGAAGCTCCGCCGCGTATGGCAGCCGCCACATGTACGGCTTCCATCATTTGCTCCTCATCGGCGCCTTTTTGCAGCGAGTCGGTGGTGTAAGCATCTATGCAGTATGGGCATTGAACGGTATGCGCCACTGCCAGCGCAATAAGAGCTTTTTCGCGGGCGGTTAGAGCGCCTTCCTTAAACACCTCGTTGTAATAATCGAAAAATTTTTTACCCAAAACAGCCTGAAATTTGGTAATATCACCAAATTTTTTCAAATCTTCGGAATGGTAATAATTTGACATGGTTGGTTTTATTTTCAATAATAGGTTTGTTTGATGCAGGCATTTTGTTGAAGGGAGACAAAGTGCATTTTATTTCATGTAAATCAAGCGGCATGTATCAGGCGGAAACCCGCAGTACCTGCCCGCCGGAGTTTGGTTTGTTTGGGTAACCGGGCTGCATAATGCCATTTATGCAAGCCAGTTGTCCGTTAACAAACACATACGGCACTGCCGCATCATTGCGTCTTACCAGCCGTTTAAATTCGGGCAGGCCGGGCATTGGCGCCTCGTGTATGGCGCATACCTCATCGGTAAGGTGGTTGGGGTCAACAATGGCAATATCGGCACGTTTACCGGGCAGCAGGTGTCCGGCATCAATCATAAACCAGTCGGCAAGTTCGGCGGTAATTCTTTTTACTGCCTGCCCAATGGTAAGCGTTTCAATGCCTGCGGCTTGGTTATCGGCTACCAGTTTAAGCAGGCGCAGCCCAAAATTGTAGTGCGCCATGTTGCGCAGGTGTGCGCCGGCATCGCTAAAACCAATCTGCACATCGGGGTGTTGTACAATCCAGTTCAGTTCATTGGGGCGGTCGTTGCCCACTACCGAGTACCAACGCAGGCTTTTTCCGTATTTTGCCAGCAGGTCTAAGAAGGAGTCAACCACATCTTTACCTTCGGCAGCAGCTACCTGAGCAAAAGATTTACCCACCAGCCGGTCATCGGGGCAGCTTACAATATGGGTATCTTTAAGGTTTCGGTGAAACACGCGCGGCGCAATACGGCGGTTCCATTGTTTTCTGAACAGTTGGCGGAATTTTGGCTGTAACAGCAATTGGCTGCGCTCATCGGGGTTTATAAGATGCAGGTAGTTGGTTCCGGCTTCAAATTCTTCAAAAAACGGGGCTTCCAGTCCGTCTGTCCACACATCAAACTCTTCGGGTAAGCCCTGAAATTTTACCTTTGCACCCAAAAACCGGTTAGCCAGCCTTGCCGAATTGCCAAAAATGCGGTGAATACCGCGCACGGTTTTACCATCTATCATGGCCAGCATACTGGTTTTAAGTGCCTGCCGTCTAATACCGGTGCTTTCTAAAATAAAACTGAAAAAAGTAAGTGGGTTGGCAGTGTTTGGAATGGTTTGCAAAATGCGCCCGCGCTGCCGAAGGGTATTAAAAAGGTAGCGATACTCTTTCCAGTTGGCATAAACCGATGGGGTGGGGCGGCTGCGGAACTCAGAACCATCCATTTTGTCAAATTGGAGCAGGTTTACCGATAAACCCATGTAGCCTGCCTGAAGTGCCTCTTGTAAAATGGCATTCATTTGTTGCAATTCGTCATTGGTTGGCTGCACATTACTGCTTAAACTGCGCCCCAGTCCCATAACCGCCGCGCGTATGGTAGAGTGCCCCAAAAAACAGGCAACATTGGGTCCCAGCGGCAGTTTACCAAGGTGTTGCAGGTATTCTTCGGGGCTGTTCCAGTCTTTTATGCGTTGCAGCAGCGGCTTTACAAATGTGCTTGGAATGCCTTCTACGCGGGTAAACATGTCGGAAAGGTTTTCGGGCGGCCCCATAACCATACTAATGCCGCAACTGCCTAAAAAAACGGTTGTTACCCCATGTCTTACCGATTCTGACAGCGAAGCATCTATTTCAATTTCGCCATCGTAGTGGGTATGAATGTCAATAAAACCGGGCATTACCCATTTGCCCGATACATCGAGTACCGTACAATCATGGGGCGGCGGCATGGGGCTGCTGCCGATGCCGGCAATTTTACCGTTCTCTACCAATACGTCGGCCACCTGTCCGTTGGTGCCGCTGCCGTCAAAAACGGTTCCGTTTTTAAGCAAATAGCGTTGCATAGTTGTTGGTTTTTTGATTTTTTAAAGACAAAAAAACTGCCCTCCTTTAAACTGCGGGCAACCACTCCACAACAAAGTAAAAAAACACCAGACTGCCCATATAAAGCAACATAAGGGCAAATGCAGCCGGAATTTTTACCCAAACCGGCTGATGCTGCACTGCTTTAAACAGGTAATAGCCCGAAATAAGCAACACAGCCTCAGACAAAAGTACATAAACGGCAGCGTTGCCCAACAGTATGTTTACATTTTGCGCATGCCACGAACCCAGCAATTTAAAACAATGTTCGGATAAGCCGAACACCAACATGCCGGCTATCAGCATAACAAGCAAAGATACCGGATGGTTATGCTTTTTTTCTGTTTCCAGTGTTATGCAGGTTAGCATAAACATAGGTATAAACCACAAAAAAGGCATATAGCCGCCAATGGTGCCAATTTTAAAAATGCCTTCGTTGGGGTAATACAACACCTTGAGCCATGCGCTCAAAAACCAGTCGGGAAAAATATTAAACCAGCCAAAAGGCATGTAAAACCACCAAAGTTGTTGCCACAACTGCTGTTTTTTTACAAAAGCCACACCCACCACGGCAAGCTGGTAGAAAACAGTAAGCAATAGTAGTTTAGCGCCAATGGCCATGCCGGGCAAAGGCAAAACCATACAACATACCACGGTAAAAGCAATATGCACAAACCGGAAATGCGCAGACATAGGCAAGCACAACTGTGTTTAATTTATTAAAAAAGAAAGCAGAAAAAACTGCAAATTACTAATGTTTTGACACTTTAATTTTAATTAAGTTCATAAAATTAAATGGATAGAGCAGTAGTTTAATTCATAGCGTTCTTTGCGAATTACATAGCGTTCTTTGCGGTTTTTTCTTTTACCGCAAGGTTCGCAAGGGTTGCGCAAAGGTCGCTATTGGTTAAAAATATGGTTGCTAATGTTTTTGCCCCGAGTACTCGGGGTAAAATTAAGTTCATAAAATTAAATAGATAGAACACTAATAAATTCTTTGGTTTGCAGGAGTTTTGGGTGCTGCGGTTACTGCTTCAGCTATTTGCCGTAAAAATCGGTTAGCAGGTCAATAACAGTTTCCTGCTCTTCGTTGCTAAGCCCGGTAGAACAAGGCAGGCTGAGGCAGCGCTCAAAGAGGTAGCCCGAAATATTGTTTTGGGAGATATACCGGCAGTTGGCAAACATAGGCAGTTGGTTCATGGGTGTCCACAGCGGGCGTGTTTCAATGCTGTGTCCTTTAAAAAAGGCCAGCAGGCTGCGCCGGTCCGGCACCTGAACCGTGTATAGCCAGTGGTTGGGTTGGGAGTTTGGGGTGGTTACCTGTGGTTGTACAAAGGGCAAATGAGCAAAAGCCCGGTTATAGCGTTGGGCAATTTGCTGTTTTCGGGTTAAAAAAGCCGGCAATTGTTCCAATTGAGCCACACCCATTGCGGCCAGCAGGTTTACCAGCCGGTAGTTGTAGCCCACTTCATCGTGCATATACTCTATGGGGTCGGTTTTTGCCTGTGTGGTAAGGTGTTTGGCATGTTTGGCCAGTGCGGCATCGGCAGTTACAATCATACCGCCGCCGCCGGTGGTCATAATTTTGTTTCCGTTAAAGCTAAAGCACCCTGTTTGTCCAAAGGTGCCGGCATGTTGTTTGTTGTAGTATGAGCCAAGGGCTTCGGTACTGTCTTCTACAACGGTAATGCGGTATTGTTGTGTCAGTTGCAAAAGGTGTTGCATGTTTACCATATTTCCCAGCACATGCACCGGCATAACGGCTTTAATTACCTGCCCTGTGGCGCGTAAATGGCAGGTATCGCCCCGCATTTCGGTTTGTTGCAGTAAAAAATCTTCCAGCAGCAGGGTATCTAATTGCCAGGTGGCGGCATCAACATCTATAAGCAGGGGTTGTGCTCCGGTATAAGCAATGCTGTTAAGGCTGGCTGCAAAGGTAATGTTGGGCACAATTACCAAATCTTTAGGGGCAACGCCTGCCAGCAGCAGGGCAATGTGCAGGGCAGCCGTACCGTTTGAGGTACTGACGGCATACGGCGCGCCTACAAAAGCGGCAAACTCTTGCTCAAAGCGGTCAACAAATGCGCCGGCCGATGATACCCAGTTGGTATCAAGGCATTCTTTGATATAGCGCCATTCGTTGCCGTTGAGGTTGGGTACAGAAAGCGGAATCATGGCAGGTGCTGGTGATAAAAATGGTGAGCAAAATATGATATGGATTGTAAACAAGGCCGGTTAGCCGTTATTATTCGGGATAATGGTAAAACCCGATGCCCTTTTTTCGCCCCCAGTGTCCGGCTTCCACTTTTTGCTGCTGTATGCGGCTTGGTCTGAAACGCGGTTCGTGGTGAAACGACTCGTACATGGAACGGGTAACGGCAAAGTTGGTATCTACACCAATTAAATCCATTAGGCGGAATGGTCCCATTTTAAACCCCGATGCTTCGGCAAGGTCGTCAATGGCGGCAATATCGGCTACGTTTTCTTCCAGTATTTTAAGCGCTTCCACATAAAAATGGCGGGCAACCCGGTTTACAATAAAGCCGGGCGAGTCTTTTGCCATTACCGGTGTTTTACCCAGTTTTTGGGCAAGCTGAAAAGTTGTCTGCGCCACTTGCGGGGTGGTTTCCTGCCCCGATATAATTTCTACTAATTGCATAAGGTGGGCGGGGTTAAAAAAGTGCATACCTACCACTCTTTGCGGGTGTGGCAGCCGGGCGGCAATGCGGGTAATGGGTATAGAGGAGGTATTGCTGGCCAGTATTACATCGGGCGGGTTTTGTGCTGCCACCTGTTTAAGGGCTTCGAGTTTAATAGTTAAGTCTTCTACTATGGCTTCAATAATGAAATCAGCTTTCAGGTCGCCGAAAAAGCTGGTGGCATCAATGCGTTTTATAATTTGTTGTTTGGCCGTTGCACTTAGTTTGTTGCGTTTTACGGCAGTTTCTAAGTTTTTTTCTATTTGTTGCATGGCTCGTGGAAGCGCATCGGGTTCTACATCAAACAGTACGGTTTTGTAGCCTGCGGCAGCGCATACCTGCGCAATGCCGCTGCCCATAACACCGGCGCCAATAACGGCAATTTTTTTAATATCGGGTAGTTGCATGAGGCGTACAGGTGTGAGTGTTTATGGCAGAAAACCGTTACCAGGCAGCTTTAAACTGTTGAAGGAAACGGATATCGTTTTCAAAAAAGAGGCGGATGTCGTTAATCTGGTATTTGAGCATGGTAATGCGCTCTATACCCATACCAAAGGCAAAGCCGGTATATTTTCGGCTGTCAATGCCCGACATGTCGAGTACGGCGGGGTCAACCATGCCGCAGCCAAGAATTTCTACCCAGCCGCTGTGTTTGCAAATATTGCAGCCGTTACCCTTGCAAATGAAGCAGGAAATATCCATTTCAGCCGAAGGCTCGGTAAAGGGGAAGTAAGACGGTCGCAACCGAATGGAGGTATCTTGCCCGAAAAGTTCGCGGGCAAAGTAGATAAGGGTTTGTTTCAGGTCGGCAAATGATACGTTTTCATCAATATAAAGGCCTTCTACCTGATGGAACTGGCAGTGGGCGCGTGCCGAAATGGTTTCGTTACGGTACACCCGGCCGGGCGAAATAATGCGTATGGGCGGTTTCTGGTTTTCCATAACTCTTACCTGCACGGTGCTGGTTTGGCTTCGGAGCAATATGCTGGGGTTGGTTTGAATGTAAAACGTGTCTTGCATATCGCGCGAGGGGTGGTCGTCGGGCGTATTGAGGGCGGTAAAGTTGTGCCAGTCGTCTTCAATTTCGGGGCCTTCGGCTACGGTAAAGCCTATGCGTTCAAAAATACGGATTATTTCATTTTTTACAACCGAAAGCGGGTGTCTTCCACCCAACGGAATGGTAATGGCGGGCCGGGTTAAATCGGGTATATCAAGGGTGGCGGCAGCGCCGTTTTGTTCCAGTTGTTGTTTAAGGGCGGCCAGTTTTTCTTCGGCGGCTTGTTTTACCGCGTTTGCGGCTTGTCCAAACTCGCGTTTGCGCTCGTTGGGCACGTCTTTAATGGCAGCCATGAGGTTTTTTATTTTTCCTTTGCTGCCCAAAAATTCGATGCGAAATTTTTCGGCATCGGCGGCATTGGCAACTTCAAAGTGCTCAATTTCGAGCATCAGGTGTTGCATGTGGTTAAAAACATCGGGTTGCTGGCTCATTTTTACCGTTTTTTGTTTTGCAGCGTCTGCAATTTGCATTAAAAATCTGTACTTATCCGGGCATTTTGGCGCATTACAACTGCACAATAGCAGTTGCGTTGCCTTAGTGTACTCTGTTGCTTTTTTTGCGGTTGCTTTTATTTGTACTTTGGAGGCGTAAAATTAGCCAAAAACTGCAAACTTTGCGCAATAAACCCAAGTTTATGGAGAGCAAACTGGTAAAAGTAAACAACATTACCCTGCATTGTATGGTTGCCGGCCGTGGCGATTTGGTAGTTTTGCTGCACGGTTTTCCCGAATTTTGGTACTCGTGGCGCAAACAAATACCGGCTTTGGCAGCACACTACACCGTGGTAGCACCCGATATGCGGGGCTACAACCTGAGCGATAAACCCAACGGCGTTTATGCCTATCGCCCCGAAGCGCTGGTGCACGATGTGCGCGACCTGATTTTGGCTTTTGGCTTTGAAAAAGCCATCATTATTGGGCACGACTGGGGCGGAGCCGTAGCCTGGTGGTTTGCTGGTCTGTTTCCGCACATGACCGAGCGCCTCATTGTGCTAAACATGCCCCACCCCGCCGAACTGCAACGGCAGTTGTGGCGCAATTGGGCACAATTGAAAAAAAGCTGGTACATTTTCTTTTTCCAGTTGCCCCGCCTGCCCGAACGCTACCTGAGTAAAAACATACCTCGGTTTTTTAAACAAGCCTTGCGCGGCTGGAGCCATAATAAACAGGCTTTTTCCGATGAAGATATTGCCGAGTATGTAAAGGTTTACAGCCTGCCCGGCGCTTTTACCCCGCCCGTAAACTACTACCGTGCCGCATGGCGCTACCCCAAAAGGGCAGGCAACCGCCGCATGGGTAAAATAAGTTCACCCACCCTGCTCATTTTTGGCGAAGACGATAAGGCTTTGGGTAAAGAACTTACCCTGGAAACCAAACGTTATTGCAGCGCCGAGTTGCAAATAGAGTACATACCTAACTGCAGCCATTGGGTTCAGCATGAACACCCCGATTTGGTAAACCGGCTTATTCTGGCTTTTTGCAGGCAAGATACTTAGCAGCACCCTTACCGCAACACAACCGGTTGTTTACCCCGCCTGCATACCTGAATGCAGAAATCAACACCCCGCAGCCCAAAATGGGCAGTTTACCTGTGGCGCCCGTTATGCCGGCGTTGTTTCCTGTAACTCCGGCTCAAAAACAACTGCTACCAGCGCAGCGTTCCGGTACTCAAAGCGGGCCATAAATGTAGCCGGATTGCCTTTTGTGGTAGTGGCTTTTACGATGCGGTAGGTATAAATATTGTCGGTTGGAGCAGCAACGGTTTTACCGTTGTTGTAAGGCGGATGCTGAAGCGCACCGGCACTGCTGCCGTTTGGATTTATAATCTCCGAAGAAAGATAGTAATAGCCCTTTTGGTTTAAGCGCAGGTGCAGCAAGTCCACCTCTTCGCTAACGCCGGGGTTGCCAATTACATATTTGCGGTACACCCAGGAGCCTATGCCAAAAGCAATGGCAGACATAAGCCAGAAAAACGGGTCGCTAAAAATTTCAATGTATTTACCTATCACAAAGCTAAATTTGAGTTAACGGTTACAATACCTATTGCGCTTAACAAACCAACAGCCGCTTTAGTTGATTATTTAACAACTCAAACAACGTTTCTTGCTGTTTTTTGAACCATACTTGCTTTGAATTGCTTAATTTTGCGGAACTATTGAGGCAGCCATTTCAAAGAAATCATTTTTTCTTTTTTTACAAGAACCGCATACATACAATGCAATCTATTGTTGAAGATATAAAAAACCAGTTCAGGTATGGCAGCATGGTTATTCAACTCATACTGGTAAACATACTGGTTTACGTTGCCGATAATGTGCTGCAACTCTTGTTTTTGCTGGTGGGTAAAGGTTATGCCTACGACAACTTAGCCGAGTGGTTTATGGTTAGCGCCGCCCCCGAAAAACTGATACTGAAACCATGGTCGGTTATTACCTACATGTTTTTACATGCCGATTTATGGCATTTGGGCTTTAACATGTATGCCCTGTATATTTTCGGACAAATTATTGTGAATTACCTTGGCAACCGCAAAATACTGCCTGTTTTCATACTGGGCGGCATTGTTGGGGCGCTTACCTGTGTGGTGTTGTTTAACTTCATTCCGGCATTGCAGCCCAATTTATATACCCCTATGCTGGGGGCATCGGCAGGGGTAATGGCCATTGTGCTGGCCGCCGCCACGCTTCAGCCCGAACATGAGCTAAACATCCTTTTTATCGGCCCGGTGCGCATTAAATACATTGCGCTCTTTTTTATACTGCTCGACCTTACCACCATTACCAAATCAAACCCCGGCGGGCATATTGCCCACCTGGGCGGCGCAGTTTTCGGGTATTTTTTTATACGGCAGTTGCAGGAGGGCAAAGACTGGTCGGTAATGTTTAATCAACTTACAGAAAAACTGCTGGTTTTTTTCAGGGGGTTATTGCGCAAAAATACCCTGCGCGCCCACCCCGGTTCCGGTAACAGCAGCGCAAAATTTACCCAAAACAAAACCGGCAGGGCGCCCGGCGCTTCGTCCTCTAATCAGGAAAGATTAGACTCCATACTCGATAAAATTGCCCAATCGGGTTACGAAAGCCTTACCCGGGAAGAAAAAGAATTTCTGTTTAAAATGAGCAAAGATTAACACCCACTATGTACGAACACCTGTTATACCACTCCGAAAACGGCGTAGCGCTGATAACCCTTAACCGGCCCGATAATTTTAATGCCTTTGTGGAAACCATGAACGGCGAACTGGCCGATGCCGTAAAAAAAGCCACCAAAGACCCCGATGTAAAAGTATTGGTGCTTACCGGCGCCGGCAAAGCGTTTTGTTCGGGGCAGGATTTAAAAGATATTAAAGACAAAATAGGGCAGCGAAACCTGGGTGAATCAGTGGTACAACGCTACAACCCCATGATTAAAGCCATTTGCAACTGCCCCAAGCCGGTAATTTGCCGTCTGAACGGGGTTGCCGCCGGCGCCGGCTGCTCTTTGGCACTGGCCTGCGATATGGTAATTGCATCGGAAAAAGCCTGGCTCATTGAGGCATTTGTACATGTTGGGCTGGTGTTAGACAGCGGCTCATCGTACTTTTTGCCCCGTCTTTTGGGCAGCAAAAAAGCATTTGAAATTGCGGCCATGGGCACCAAAATAAGCGCACAGGAAGCTCTGCAACTGGGTTTGGTAAACCGGGTGGTACCTCCCGAAGAATTAGACGCCGCAATTAAAGAAGTAACCGATTACTTTGTAAAAGCCCCCTCTAAAGCAGTTGCATATATTAAGAAAATGCTTTCCATGTCGTTGCAGGCAGATTTAGACACCATGCTGCAGCAGGAAGCCTACTACCAGCAGCTGGCCGGTTTTTCCGATGATTACAAAGAAGGCATTACCGCCTTTGTAGAAAAACGCCCGCCGGCATTTACCGGTAAATAATACCCGCCGGCGGCTACCGTTTTTGTTCATAAATAACACTCAAAGTTTACTACTATTTACTGCCTGTTATGTCTGTTTTACTTCAGGTTCCGGTAAAAACCAATTGTTACCACTGCGGGTTGGCTTGCGAAACCAACCATATAAAAATTGAAGGTACTACCCCTGCCGATGATAAATATTTTTGCTGCGAGGGCTGTAAAAGCGTATATGAAATACTAAACGCCAACGATTTATGCGCCTATTATACGCTGGAAAATGCACCCGGCACCACCTATAAGAAGCCGGTTGCCGCCCATAAATTCGATTACCTGAACAACGAAGCCGTAAAAAGGGCGTTGGTCAATTTTTCAGATGGCAAGCAAAGCAAGGTGGTGTTCAGCATACCGCAAATACATTGCTCCTCATGTATATGGCTGCTCGAAAACCTGTATAAACTCAACCCGGCCATTACCCATTCTACGGTTAATTTTCCGCGCAAAGAACTATACCTTAGCTTTAATGAAGCGGAAACCACCCTGCGCGAAGTGGTAATACTGCTTGCCTCTATTGGCTACGAACCCGATATAAGGCTGGGCAACCTCGATTCCCCCGCAGGCCAACCCGGCCGGCAGGCTGCCCGGCAATTGGCATTTAAACTGGGGCTGGCCGGTTTTTGCTTCGGAAACATTATGCTCCTTAGTTTTCCTGAATACCTGGGGTTAAACAAACAAACCGAAAGCAGTTTCAGCCAGTTTTTTGGCATTTTAAATATTGTGCTTTCTTTGCCGGTGGTGTTGTACAGCAGCAGCTACTACTTTTCATCGGCAGTAAGCGGTTTGCGGCAACGCACCCTGAATATTGATATTCCTATTGCGCTGGGCATAGTGGTGCTGTTTGCGCGCAGCGTGTATGAAATTGTTACGCATACGGGCGCCGGTTACCTCGATTCTTTGGCGGGGCTGGTGTTTTTTCTGCTTACCGGGCGGTGGTTTCAGCAAAAAACCTACGATTCTATTTCGTTTGAGCGCGATTACAAGTCGTATTTTCCGGTTTCGGCAACCCGCATACAAAACAGCCAAGAGCAGAGCGTATCGCTGAATGAGCTGGAGCCCGATGATGTTATTATGGTGCGCAACGAAGAACTGATACCGGCCGACGCCGTTTTGGTAAAAGGCGAAGCCCGGATAGATTACAGTTTTGTTACCGGAGAATCGGAGCCGGTACATAAACCGGCAGGCAGCCTAATTTATGCAGGCGGCCGGCAAATTGGGCCGGCTATTGAGTTGCGGCTGGTAAAAAAGGTGCAGCAAAGTTACCTTACCCAGTTGTGGAACAACGATGCTTTTACGGGTGCGCGGCACTCAAACCTTACGCTGCTGGTAAACCAAACCAGCCGCATTTTTACCCCATTCATCTTAACGGTGGCGTTGGTGGCGGGCGGTTATTGGTATGTGGCAAGTGGTGTTGCATTTGCTGTTAATGTGTTTACTGCAGTACTCATTATTGCGTGTCCGTGTGCGCTGGCACTGGCATCGCCTTTTACGCTGGGCAATGCCATGCGCATACTGGGGCGTTATGGCTTTTACCTTAAAAATACGGCAGTAATAGAGCAAATAGCACAGGTAAAACAGATAGTATTTGATAAAACAGGCACCATAACCCAAGCCGGACAAAGCCATGTAACCTTTTCGGGCAATGGGCTAACCCCTGCCGAGGAGCAGTATGTTAAATCAGCAGTAGGTCAGTCGGGGCACCCCATCAGCCGGCAAATCAGCCATGCTTTGGCACAGGTGTTGCCGCTGCCGGTGAGCAGTTATGCCGAAACGCCCGGGCAAGGTATAGAAGCAGTGGTAAACGGACAAACGGTGCGCATTGGGTCAGCACAGTTTGCGGGCGTGTTGCCCGGCGAACAACCCGTTGAAGGTGAGGGTGGGGGTAACACAAAAACTTTTGTTTCCATAAACGGAAGGATAAAAGGCTATTACCTGTTTAAAAACACCTGGCGCCGGGGGTTACCCGATGTTTTGCGCCACCTGTCGGAAAACTACCGCCTTTCGCTTATTTCGGGCGACAACGACGGCGAGCGGCAGACCCTGCATGGTTTTTTTGGCCGGGCGGCAGACCTGTTGTTTAACCAAACACCACAAAACAAACTCAACTATATTGGCAAACTGCGCAGTACCGGCCAAGCCGTTTTAATGCTGGGCGATGGACTGAACGATGCCGGGGCGCTGAAACAGGCCGATGTAGGCATAGCCGTATCAGAAAATATTAACAATTTCAGCCCCGCCTGCGATGCCATTTTGCAAGCATCGGAATTTGAGCGGCTGCACCTGCTGTTGCAATACTGCCGCACTTCGGTAAAACTGGTTCGCATGGCATTTCTTATTTCGCTGTGTTACAACCTGGCCGGGCTTAGCATTGCGGTACAAGGCTGGTTATCGCCATTAGTGGCGGCAATTTTTATGCCGTTAAGTTCGGTAACGGTGGTATTGTTTGGGTTTATTGCCACCAACATTGCCGCCCGCAAAGTGTTGGGTAAAACGGGCAGGTTTTAGGTTAGCTTTTCTTGCGCCTTTTGTTGCAACCATTTGAGGTTAACAATGTTTTTGGTGTTGTTCATTTGTTGCAGCAGTTCTTGCAGGGCTTCTTTTTTACCTTTGGGTATTTTGCTCAGGCGGGCAATAAATTTCAGGTAGTTCAGGTACAGTTCGCGCTTGTTATCGGCAATGAGTTTGTTTCGGCGCAGGTAAATTTTAAAGGCATCGCACAGCGCCAGCAAGGGGTCGGTTTCGTTTAGTTCATAGTAAATGCGCAGCAGCAGCGATTTGGCTTCAATGCTGTAAAACACGTCTTCAAACACCACCTCGCTCAACAGTTTTTGTGCTTTGCCATATTGTTGGCGGTTATAGTACAGGTAGGCCAGGTTGTAGTTGTAGGCATTATCTCTAAACTGCGGCGCCAGGCTTTGGTGATATTGGTGAATAAAATTTTCTGTCCATTCAAATTGTTGGTTTCTTATACCAACCACCACAATGTTCATATAGGTCCAGGGCGACAGGTATTTGTCTTCAAAAATAATGCGGTTATTGAGCAGTTGCCGGTATAGGTTAAACAGTTCTTCGAGGTAGTACGGGTTGCCGCGGTTAATTTTACCCACGCAGTAGTTTATGGCATAAATGTACATGCCTCGCGCCTCTTCGGGTGCAAAACTGCCGGCGTATTGCTGCAGCAGCAGTTTCAGGTGGTCAAAATGCGTTTCGGTATCGGGTTCGCGCAGGCACAGCAAAATGGCGCGGTAAATAGCCACCGGCGGTATTTGGTTGTGCGGCTCTTTTTCCAGGTATTGCAAAATATCTTCCAGCATTTGAAACCGGTAGCCTGCAATGAGCATATTTTTCCGGTTCATCATTTCACAACTGTAGCGCAATTTTTGCGACAGATAATAAACATCGAGGTTGTTGATGGCCTCCTGCAGGCTTTCATCGTGCAAGTGTATTTTTTGTGCGTCGAAAAAAGCAGCCTCCTGTTCTTTTATTACAAAGGCATTGAAATAATACTGCGCATCGTGCAGGGGGTAGTTTTGCTGGTATTGCAAGGCATTTTTAAGGGTGCGCTGAAAGGGTTTTTCAAGGTTCCAGCGGAGGTAACTTTTAAACAGGTGCGGAAACTGGGTGGCGGGTTGTTGTATAATTTCTTCGGTAACAATAAACAACTCTATGAGTTTTACCAAATCGCTCATCCAATACCCCATGTCTTTTTCGTTGTAGGGTATGCCGGGTAAAGCCCGTGCAAAAATTTGCTCCTTGGCAATATATTCAGGCTCAAAATCGGGGTGATATTCCAGCAGCACATCAAAAATTTTTGCTACCTCTTCCTTTTTGTTGAAATAAGGCGAGTTCACAAAATCGCGCAACTGTTTCATTTGTTTGTTGCCAAAACATCGCAATATGCTGATGAGTTTACTGTTTTCCATGGAATAATACAACTAATGTTACAGGTGAAAGGCAACCAAAAAAGCCGGTTGTTCGTTTAAAGGTAATAAAACCGGCAACCCGGGCAATTATTTCCAAAATTGCATTCCTTTTACCGGTAAAATTACCTTTTTTGCGGAAAAAAAGACGGAAAAATTAATAAATTAATCTTTTTCGGCTCTTTTAAATGCCCGAATGCCAATTGTTTGAAATTGATTCTGCAACTGCTATGAACCAATACCCTTGCAAAAAACCGCCGGAAAGTTACAAAAATTGTACTTCTTTTACCGGTAAAATTTACCGATATTTGCGAAGGCAAAGCCATAAATAAATGTGAAAAATAATCGTCATGCACAACCATTTGATTTTCAGGGTTTTAATTATTTCTGCCTGGCTTATAGCTGCCATACAGCCGGCGGTGGCGCAAAGGTGGGCGCTGAACGATACCGTTTATTTAACCGGCAACAACATTGCCTTTATTGATGTGCTGAACAACGATGCAGGAACCGACCTCACTATTTTAGACGTAGAGATAACCGAATACCCTTCACGCGGTTTTGTTGAGCGCAGTTTTGCCTGTAATTGCCTGGTTTATACACCCAACAACGATTTTGGCACCGCTGTATTTGAAGACAGTTTTTTCTATACCCTTTCCTCGCCACCCGACAATACGGAAGGAAGTTCGCCCGCACTTATTAACCTTGCCCAGGTTTTTGTTTATTTTATGGCCGATGAATGCAACGATTGTGTATGGCCCGGCGACTCAAACTCCGACGGAATAAGCAATGCCTGGGATTTGCTGCCTTTGGGCATGGCTTATGGTGCATACGGCTCACCCCGCGACTCGGTTTCTAATGCCTGGGCCGGCCACAACGCCACCGACTGGCCGGGCAGTTTTGGCACAGCGCTTAATTATAAATATGCCGACTGCAACGGCGACGGATTTATTAACAGTAACGATGTTGCTGCCATAGAACAAAATTACGGCATGACACACGAAGTAACCGCCATACCCGATATGCCTTACAGTGGCAGCGATGTAGTTATTTCGCTCGAAATTTTGAACGAAAGCGTGGAAATTGGCGACACCGTAGTGGCCAACGTGCTCATAAACGGCGGCGACGGCATAGCCAACGTTTACGGGCTGGCCTTTTCTGTTAACTACAACGTAGTACCCGACTCGGGAACGGTAAACGTAAACTTTCCCCTAAGTTTCCTGAACGACGGCTATAATACCATATCTGTACAACGGCAGGCAGGCAACAATATTGAAGCCGCCATTACCCGAACCGATAATGTAATTGCATCGGGCAGCGGGCTGTTGGGAGTGGTGAGTTTTGTGATGGAAGACGTGCTGGCCGGTAAAACCGAAGAAGAGAATCTTGTACTGCAATTTACCAATATTACCGCCACCAACCCCGATGGAACCAAACTAAGCGTTTTACCACAAGGAGATGAAGTAGATATTGTACTTTCCGATGATGCCCCCGCGCCTGCACCCGACAATATGGTGCGTGTGTTTCCGGTTCCGGCCAATAACAGCCTAACCGTGCAAACCGGCAATAGTGGCGCAAGCCGCCTGCAATTGCTCAACCCCGCCGGACAAATTATGTGCAACCAAACCCTGCACGAACAGCAAAACACCGCCACCCTCGATACACAAATGTTGCCCAACGGCATGTACCTGCTTAAACTCTTTACCACAACCGGCGTAATAACCCAAAAAGTGCCTGTAATGCACCGGTAGGTAACCCCGCGCCTGTTCCATAAAACAACCCTGCCGCTATGAAATATATGGTTCCATTATTAGGGTTGCTGCTGTTGCTATGCTGCTCCTGCGAAACAATGCTTACCGGAAACGGAACCGTTTATGCCGAAGAAACAGGGCAACCCTTAGACAGCGCTCTGATGCAGGCCTTTGTGGATAAGGTAAACCCCGATAACCTGAGAGAAGAATATTACACCGATTCAACCGGCACTTTTTCTATACATACCGGTATGGTTGGCTGTACCCCCCGCTGCCCCGATTTGGTGGTGCGCATAGCTAAACCCGGCTATGTAGCACAAACGGTTACCAACCCGGTAAATGCCGGTGTTTACCTGCAAAAAGAATAGCAACAACCACGCCCCACACCGGCAGCTGACCTTAGCGGCTTTTTACCCCAAACACCGGCCTTATTTTTACAGACAACACACAATTTGCCCCGCTTTTTAAAAAAATGACACAAAACAGACTGTAACACAAACATTTTATTTGGTGAACTCAAAAAATACCCGTACCTTTGCACCGAAAATTAAATAAAAACAAAAATTTTAATCTTTCACCTTAAAATACTTGTAAGTTTCTGCCTATGATTTAATACTACAAAGCTACATTTGAATTTATTAACTTTAAAATATTCTAAAATGAAAAAGTTATTATTAACCTTAGCTTTTGTAGGGGCAAGTCTAAATCTTACGGCGCAAAACACCGCAAAAACTACCCTTACCGCCACCGATGAAGAAGAAGGCGTAAAAGTTCCTACCGTAGCCATGCAGAGCAATACTGTATATGCAGAAGCAGGCGGAAACGGCACCTTATACTCGGTTAATTTCGACCAAATTGTTGTATCGGGTAAAAACTTTAAAATCAGCGCCCGCGTGGGCATGGGTTTATCCTCCTCTATTTTTAAAGGCGATATAGACCCCATTATTCCTTTAGAAGGGAATATTTGGTTTGGCACAGATAAGCACCACTTTGAAACCGGTTTGGGCGTGGTTGCAGCATTTGGCTTTGAAGAAACGCTGCCTGTTACTGTTCAAATTACCGATAACGGCACTAAGGTAGCACAGTTTCAGCCGGCAAGAGAACATACCTCTTTGTATGCATTTACCCGCTTTGGCTACCGCTACCAACAAAAAGACGGCGGATTGTTTTTCCGTGCAGGTGTAAACCCCACCGTAACAGCTTACACCAAATCGGGCGACCTGGACCCCAAACTGGAAGCTAATATTGGTATTGGTTATACGTTTAAAACCAAAAAACCGGCGCAAATTCCGCTTATTAACTACAATTAAGACAGTACCATATAAAAATCGGAATCCTGTACGAGGTACAAGAAGCGGCGCTTAAATAATCCTGTAAATTAAACATGAAAACGGCGGTGCAACCCAAATGGGTTGTGCTGCCGTTTTTAGTTTGTGCAGCAGTTGAAGGGGCAATTCAACCTTCGGATTTTCACAAACGGGGTTCAAATACATTGGCTATCAAGGTTGCGGCGTTTTGCGCATCGGAATAGAGCGGGCCAAGTATGCTGCGGCGCAGTTGCAGGTGGTGGTCGGTAAAAGGTTGCCGCCAAAGGGCAGTAATCACCTGTATAAATTCCTGCGGAGTTTGGGCAATATGGCACAGGGTTTCCAGCCCGGTGCCTTGCACCATAAACGGGTTTACCACACAAAAGCGCCCCCCATACAGGGCTTGCAGCAGTTTAAGTTTAATACCCGTAGGCTGAAAGGTGGGCATTACATGCATTTGTGCCTGTTGTACAAGCATTTGCATTTGGGCAGCAGTGGGGTTGGGGTACAAGAGGCAATTTGATTGGGCAGCCACGGCTTTTTGCAACATACGGGCAGGGTTTTTACCCGCAATAATGAGCCGTAAAGGCAGTTGGTTAAACACGTTGTTTACCAAAAACAAGGCCGCCTGTATGTTTTCATTTACCGATAAATTGCCGTGGTACAAGGCAAAATTGCCCATGCCTGTAAGAGCGCTTACTTGCGTGTTGCCATGAAATGCCGGTATATGCTTTGCGGCTATGCCGTACCGGGTTTTAAAATACAGGGCATCGGCGGCAGAAATGGCCGCCACCTGCTGCGCCTGTTGCAAAACGGGTTCGTAGCGGCTGAGCAGTTGCGCCTCGCGGCGGAAGTACAGTTTTTTTAAAAGGTTATGCTCCTGTGCAGCAAGGTATTGGTAATAGTGGCTTTCAATGTTGTGCGAGCGCACAATTTTTACCCGGTCTTGCAAGGCAGGGTGGGGCAGGTAAAAACAGGTATGCAACCCCTCAAACAAAACGGGCGCCCGGTTGGCAAGCAGGTTTTGCAACAACCCGTTGTTTTGGCGCGATGATACTATGTGCGGCAACGCAATAGGAAGACTTTGCCACCACTTTTTGCGCTTGTAATAGAACACCCGGCGGCAATATGCGTTTAACTCCTGCGGTTTATTTCGGCCATAATCAAAACAATGCAGGTAAATTTGCACCTCTTGTTTGTATAAAGCCTTAATTTTGTGGTACACATCTATTACACCCCCGTAATCGGGCGGATAGGGCACATCAAAACTAACAATGTGCAGTTCTTTCATACTGAAGAAAACGGTTATTATCAGTCACTTTTTCTGAAAAATATATGACAGCCAGCGAAGTTAAGCAAAATTACCGGAATTATGTGGTAAAACACCCCAACGGGCGCCACACCTTGTACCGATTTGCCCACACCATGGGCATTGCTTCAGAAACCATACAGGCGCATTTTACCACCGCCATTGGTATAGAACAAAGCATCTGGAGCGATTTTTTTGACCAAACCCTTGAGCAATTAGATGCCAATGGCAATGTTTACCAAAATTACTCGGCACGCGAAAAAATGCTGGCCTTTTTTTACACCCTGGAAGAGGTGCTGAAAAGCAATCAGGCTTATATTGCAGCCACTTACCCCAACGGTTGGCTCTCTTTTGGACAACCCGATTGCCTGGAATTGTTCAAAAAAAAGTTTCTGGTTTTTGCCAACCAACTGATAACCGGGGGAATTGATACCCAGGAAATTGAATGGCGCGCCGTGCTTACCGGCCGCTACGCCGATATTATTTGGTTGGAAGTGCCCGCTATTATCCGCTTTTGGCTCAACGACAGCAGCGATAATTTTGAAAGAACCGACTCGCTTATTGAAAAAACGGTGAACTTTACCTTTGATATGATGGGGCGAACTGTTTTTGATTCGGGTACCGAATTGCTGAAGTTCTTGTTTATTGACCGCACTTAGCCCGATACTTATCGGGTGTACCTGTTAAAAAAGGCTTCCGCACGCCTGCAGAAGCCTTTTTTAACAAGTTCATGCCATACCTTTATTCGCACACTACGTCTTCCAGCAGGGTATCCCAGCAATGCCAGTCTTCATTGCCAAAGTGGGCTAAGTTTTTAACCCTGCCTTCTTTGGTGGTGGTGTTCCACTCAATGTTTACTAAATTATCGCCGTTAATGAGGTAAATGTTGTAAAAAGCGTTTAGTTCGTTGTTGGTAAGGCCGTACTCAATATAGGCGCCGTTGTCGGCAGTGGGGCTAACATTGGTGTATCGGATATCGGAAGTGCCGGAGGTTGCATTGTTATGCCAAACTATGTCAACAAAATCGGTAGGGGCGGCGGGGTCTTTACGCAGCAGCCAGGTAGCCATGCTGTTATCGGTTTTGCTGTTGCCCGAAAACCACAGGAAATTGGTAAATGCTCCGGCTTTTGAAACATACATTTCCCAATGCACCTCATCGGGGGCGGCCATAGTGGCTTCGAGGCGGGCGGTATGCCAGCCGGCGGCGTTAAAGTTATAACTCCATGTCCATTTTTCGGTAGCCACATCATACACCGCATCGTGGTTAAACGATTCGAGGAAAGCAGCTACCGGAATGGCTAAATTTACCACCAATACCGTATTCCACCACCCCACATTCACCGCGGCATACCCAAAATTGGCTTTGGTAGCAACTTCATCGGTGGTTTTACCCTCATCGGCAGGGAATTTGGTAAAATCCATAATGAGGGAGTTGGCGGGCGGAATGGCAGGCGCAGGTTTATCATCTTCTTTGGTGCAGGCGGTAAATAAAAAAGCAAACAGCATTAAGAATGCCAGAAATGCGGTAATTTTAACACATAAAGTTTTCATAATGTGCAGTTTAATGGTTGAGGAAAGGCTAATTGCTTAATACGTTTAGACTCAGGGTTTAGCCTGCAAGTTTAACCGCAACCGCCTGCTGTTTATTTTTTAACACTTGAAAAATGTATTGGATGGTACTATTTCGCCACCGCTATTTTACAAACGCCGTAGCCTTGCGGAGTGGTAATACGGCAAAAGTACATACCCGATTTCAGGGGTAAATCTTGCGGGTTCAGGGCAAGTAAGTGTGTGCCTTTTTGGTAAGTTTGAGATGGTGTTATACAACTTATTTGCTTTCCGTTTATATCGTAAATATCAACCCGTATAGGTGCGGATTGGAGCATGGTAAACTGTATTTGTGCCGGCATATTGCCCTGTATAGGGTTGGGGTGGCAGGCTAAGGCTATCTCCTCTGCCACGGGCTGTGGAGGTTGAACACCCACTGTAGGCAAGCACTCTTGTAGCGTTTCTGCCAACTGAGCGTACGGCATTGAGTTTACTCCTTCTGCTATTGAACCGTACACTATATTGTTATGAACATATAGGTAGTTGGTGGCACAACCATCTACAAGAGCACCTGAAACAACCCCAACACCCGCTATAAATGTACTAGCGTAGCCAGCAGTTAAAACTAATGTATCTGACTGATTTAGTTGATCAATGAAAGTTAAACAATAAATATAGGAAGTTGCGATGTTTGTATTAATTAAGGCATTAAATTTCCAAAAAAGCAAAGTATCGGCAGGTGGAGTACCGTAAATAACATCGGTTACCAATACTTTAGTGCCCAAATCGGTGCTACCTATTTTTACGCCCTTTATGATAAAGCCTTGATAACTTGGGAAAATACTTACAAAATTGCATATTGAAGTAAACGGCGGTATAGGCACTACACACTGACACGCAAAACCTTTAAGCCCGATTAAAAGCAGTATGATTGAAAATGTTTTTTTCATGGTGATGTTTTTTTAAAATGATTTAAATATTTATGCGTAATTTTACCGTGCCACCGCTATTTTACAACCGCCGTAGCCTTGCGGAGTGGTAATGCGGCAAAAGTACATACCCGATTTCAGAGGTAAATCTTGCGGGTTCAGGGCAAGTAAGTGTGTGCCTTTTTGGTAAGTTTGAGATGGTGTTATACAACTTATTTGCTTTCCGTTTATATCGTAAATATCAACCCGTATAGGTGCGGATTGGAGCATGGTAAACTGTATTTGTGCCGGCATATTGCCCTGTATAGGGTTGGGGTGGCAGGCTACCGGTAGAGCGGTTAAAGATATTGCATCAAGGGGCCGCGGGTGAATAGCCACTTCAAATATGCCGCCGCCTTTAAGCATTTCTTCTTCTGCAGGAAGGGTAGAACTATGCCAAAGATAAAACGAGTAATGTTGCGTTTGGGCAGGTAAAATTTCGGGCTTTTTACCCGATGCTGTTGCCAATTCAAAACGCACGGCAATTTGACGCTGCTCACCGCTTTCAAACGGAATGTCGTACAAGGTGGCTTCCTGAGCATCGGTAACTCTTAGTGTTCGGTCATACTCGGTATATGTTAGACCGGCGCTTTGCCCGCCGCTTGCTTGCCAATTGTTCCATAGTTGTTCGTCTAAGAGCAGGTAAATGCTGCCATAATTGGTAAATGGGTTGGGGGTATTTCTGGTAATATCGGTTAGGTGAACATCGGTTAAGGTTAGTTGATTGTTTATGTTTTCAATTATGATACTTCGTGGCGTATTGTTCAAGTTTAAGGGGTCAAGGTCGGTTAAAGCACAATTTCGGGTAACAATATTATTGCTCGCTTTTACATTATAGCCAACTGCTATATTGTTCTCTTCCCCTTCAATAGAAGAAGGAGAAGTTGCTATCTCTCCGGTAATTCGGGCAAGAAAGCAAAGCATGGGAGAAGCGCCAACCGAAAAACCGTCGTCTCCGTCATACCATTGGGGATTTGGTGCTTGCCAAGGTTGGGTTATTACTATGGTTTCTTCGGGGTTTAGTGGTGGTATATCTAAGGGTATGGCTTGAAGCGGGTCGCTTGGATTGCTGGTAATCATGTGTCCGAGCGGATGCCCGTTTGTTGTTTGGTTTAAGGGAGTATGCAGCCAGTGGTATATCCATGTTTCACCTGTTCGGGCACGAGTCCAGTAAAGATGCAGTTTTCTGCCTTCGGGTGTGGGTGAGCAGCCCCGGTTGGTAATGCGCACCCGAAGGTAATTACTGCCACCTGATGCTTTATATTCGGGGTCTTGATGTTCGGTACAGTTGGGGTCGTCTATACAGTTCCACAAATCGGGGCTTACCCAAATGTCTTCCCACTCCAATAAATCGTTGGCTGTATAATTGGGTTCCTGCCCCACATCGTACCAGTTGTCGCGCATTGCAAGGTTGCCTGCATCTGAAAGATAACTACGAAAACCGTAGTATCCATCCCAAATACGGCTATATTGCCCGTCGGTAAAGGCATTAAATGTGCCGTAAACACAATAATAGGCAAACATAATATTATTGCTCAATGGCGAATAGTTTTCGCCATTGGCATCGCAGCAGTAAGGAGATAGGGTAGCGGGGTATTCGCAATATTCATCTGTAATATGCGTTACAAAAAAAGCCATATTTGCAGGGTCGGCAGGCGTATCGCAAATTTCATCTCCGGCTATATTGCAATTTGAGCCATTCACCAACTCATCGGTAGCACCCGGCACGCCGCTGCCATGCGTATGATACACCCCAAAAAAATGTGCCATTTCATGCACTAATATCAAATCGGGATACAATACTATATCATCGGTAATTGTACGCCTTGCAATAAATATTCGGTCAGCACCTACTTGGGGAGTTGTAGGAGCATAACCAAGTGGCGTACTTGTACTTGGCGGATTCGGGAATATTTTATCCACAAAATAGATATTTACCACTCCTGCAACATCATGCGGGCTACAGAGGGTAAATTCAGACAGGTTATTGTTATTAACAACACCTGCTGTTTCGTAAATATAGTTTCGGTCGGCACATTCATAAAAATGCATGGGTACATTGGCGTACAAGGCATTTAATACATTAATCGCATTGTCTATAGCTGTTTCGGGGAAGCAAGAAACGGGGTCGTTACTTGGGCAAGCAATGTGTATTTGAACGGGAATTTCAATGGTACCGCCCGAGGCAGCCATTCTTTGCGAGAAGTTTCGATAAGTTCCGGCAATATGGGCTTCAATAAAAGCTACATCGCCTATGGAATAGTATGTTCCGCAAAAATTTGCGCTTTCCTGCGCATTAGTCTTAAAGGATGGAATGATTCCGAAAAATGTGCAAAATGCAAACATAATTATTTTACATGGCAACTGATGATAGTTATGCTTTCGGCAGGTCGGCAGGTCGGCAGGTCGGCAGGTCGGCAGGTCAGCAGGTCGGCAGGTCAGCAGGTCAGCAGGTCAGCAGGTCAGCAGGTCAGCAGGTCAGCAGGTCAGGATTCAATAAAGTTAGCATCTTTTTCATAAATAATCATCATTTTTGGAGTTATGAAATGAAACTATTTTGCAAAAATACCATAATGTTATCAATAAAGCAATACCAGTTCAAAAATATTTTTTTTAGATTTCAATATCAATATCAAGATGTGTTGAACGTTAGAAATTAATTTAAGGTAACTTTGTTGCAATACACTATTTTTCATATCACAAATTTTACCTGTTGTCCTAAAGTGCATTGTGCCAATGAAACACCTCGTACTCTGCCCTTGCATTGAGCGCGGAGGCAGGTTTGTTTAAAACAAGCAGTAGGGCATTGCACCTACAGGCACGGTTAAGGGCAACCTTTGGGTAATTGGCGTTGATTTTGCCCTGAAATGCATAAACCTAAGCCTAAAACAGGCACGGTAAAAAAATGTCTCTTTTAAGAACTACTATTGGAGTATTTTTTGTATTTTTGTAACCGGCAGTTGCGGATATGTGAACAAAGGGGGCGGGTACGCCCTAATTGCAGGCAAGCAGAGGAAGAAAAACATCAAAATGAACTAAGTAAATTCAAA
>MTCR01000105.1 GCA_002212725.1 Sphingobacteriales bacterium TSM_CSM
GACGACTCATGTTTTTTGATTTTTATTCACAAAGTTAATGCATTTTGTTCGCAAAGTTAATGCATTAAACTACAATGCCAAAGCATTAGTAACGGGCAAAACATAACCGATAATACGACTTGGGCAGATAGGTTTTTTACCATCCAAGGACAAATAACCGTACAACCCGGCACTACGCTCACCATTATAGACAGTGAACTCCAATTTGCCGACTCTAAAATTACCGGCGTACCTACCGGTATTACCGTAATGCCCGGCGGTACGCTGCGTTTGTTTAATGCCAAACTAACCGTACTCAACTGCCACAATATGTGGGACGGGATTATACTAAAAGGTAATCATGTTTCTAATGCCCCAAATATACTTCAGGCTTATTTTCATTCTGTAAACAGCTCTGTTCAACGCGCCCGAAAAGCCTTATATGCCACAAATATACTTACTGTAAATGGCAACCATGTGGGTAGCATTGGCGGTAGGGTGTATGCCATTAACACCATTTTTAAAAACAATGCTATTTCTTTTACAGACTTAAATTTATCAGGCTCAACTGCCCCCAATAACATCTTCAGAAGTTGTACCTTTGAGCAGACCAATCGGCTCAAAGAAGACGATTTAAGCCCAAACGGTTTGCATAAAACACATATTGGTTTATTTCAATCAAATAATACTTTTTTTGAAAATTGCATTTTCAGAGGCTTAGAAAGCACTGATAACAACGAATCATACGGTATTTTGGCATATAGGGCAAGGGTAAATGTAGGACTATTTAACAGTTTACTACCGCCCGAAACGCCCCTCGCCAATACTGAAAGTCGGTTCGAAAACCTTAACAAGGGTATAGGTGCGCATGGAACAGGTGGTTTGTTTCACAGAGTGAATATACAAAATACCAATTTTGACCAATGTGTAGTGGGCATCAGTACCGATGGTAATATAGGCGATTACATCATAAACAATTCCTTTAACTGTACAGGACCCAATATAGTGAGCATGAGTTCGCAGGCGCTAATCATTGCCCACAATCGCTTTTCGCAAGCAATAGCAATCTCCCCAGACCCAGCCGTAGTTATGGATAATAGCGAAGTTGGTGGTGGGCAGATTTTCCAAAATGACTTTTCGTCATTAAACAGTTCCCTACTATTGTCAGTGGGTGTCTGGTTTGAGCAAAACAATACTGCCTTATCTGTTCTGTGCAATACTTTCCAAAACTTTGATTTATACACCTCCCCATTGGGAAGCTATGCCCGTGCGCCATGGATTGTAAATGGCAATTTGGGTAATCAAGGTACAGGGTGTGGTTTAGGTCAAACAGCAGGCAACCTGTTTTTTGATGTCGCCGATGCTACCCAGAATAAATACCATATTTGGAAAACCCCATTTTCTACTGCATCTTTTGCTTACTATGCCAATGAATTGGAAGCAGTAACTGTACCCGTCTCAAATTCAAGTTCCATTACTGTTGATGGGTGTCCGGGTATTCCTTACAACCCCAACTCTTGCCCTAAAATAGACGAGGACGATTTTATAGGCATGATAAACGAAGGCAAAACTCCCGGTTATATAGCGGCACAAGTTTTGGCAAAAACAACAAATGAAGCCCTGCAAGTAGTTTATACTAACCAAGTATTACACAGTTATTTTAAAACCGAACAACCCGATAGCATACTCCTTGCTTTTTTAGCGGCTTTAAATACGGCGTATGCCCAAAAATTGCTCATGCAAACCTATTCTGCCGAAAAAGGCAATGCCACTCAAGCACAAAGCCGGTTAAGTGCTTTATCCGCAACGCAAACCCTGCCTACAGATTACGAAAACCTGTTTAACCTTTTGCAAAACGTTAAAGCCGATAACCGGCAATTATCAAACCTAACCGAACAGGAAGCAGAAACGCTAAACGATATAGCTCAAACCAATAGTAGTGCCGGTATTTATGCCCAATCTATACAGGCATATTTGCAATCAACTACATGGTTCAGAAATCACGAACTACCATTATCGGGCAAAAACATCCCTTTTCAAGAGAATTTAATACAATTTGCTATCCAAATCCCGCCCAAGATATACTATATCTGAAAGACCCGCAAAACATGGCTGCCTTTAATTTATACAGCCTATCGGGCATATTAGCGCGCAGTTATAGCCCTGTTACCAGACCGCAAATAGCCAGTGCTGAACTACCCGCCGGTTTGTATATAGCCGAAGCACAATACAAAAACGGTGCCGTACAACGCCAAAAACTGCTTATACACCGGTAACCGCATTTTTAATTACTGCACCCCCACCTGTGCATACAGCCCAGGCGGGACTAAACTTATATAAATATGAAACAAATTTGGCTATATATTGCTTTTATGCTGGGTATAATATGCCACAGCCCTGCCCTAACAGCACAAAATCCCAACGATTTTTGCGGAGGAATGGTGTTTTCGCAAGCACCTAATGCATCAGTTATTAGAGACATTGTACGATTAAACAACCATACTTTTGTTGCTGTTGGCATAAAGAGCATTAGCTCCTCGCAAAATGAATTATACTTGGTTAACTTTGATATGTGCTCTGATACCCTTTGGGTAAAATTTTATGGCAGCCAGAGTTCCCGCTATACAGGGCATTTTATTGAAAATATTGATGCAACTTCATTTGCGGTAGGCTGTTCATATTCCCCCAATTATTCAATAAGTCAAAATTATAAGTGCCTACTCTTAAAGTTTAACTTAGATGGAGATACACTTTGGAGTAAAACATATAGTTTGGGAGCATATACTGATGGGTTAGCTTGTATAATTCCTATAGCCGATAACGGCTTCGTGATAGGGGGGTTCTCTAATAATTTCCCGGATAATAATGCACCCTCACAAGCATGGTTAATAAAAACCGATTCGGTAGGCAATATTGAATGGAGTAAAACCTATGGGTTTGATAATGCGAGTGAAATAATAAGAGCAATAGTACAAAATGAAGATAGTACTTACAGCATAACTGCCCAAAGGACTCAATCTGGTACAAGTTCTTTATGGGTATTCAAATTAGATAGCCAAGGTAATGTGTTATGGAACAGGATATTAGGAAACGGATACTGGACAGTAGGAATTGCAATGCTTCCGGCACAAGGCGGGTATTTAATAGCAGGATTAGAGCAACCCTATATTTGGAATGTTGGGAATGCGTTTGTACTAAAAATTGACACAACAGGCACCCAACAATGGATTAAATATTATGGAGATGGAAGTATGGACGAATTTTCAAACATGATTAAATTATCTGATGGCAATTTGATAGCAATAGGTTCTAACCGATTTAGTTCCAGTGGTTCATACCATTCTGATGCATGGTTGATGAAATTAAATGCAGAAGGCGATAGTATTTGGAGTTATACTTATGCCTACAATGGCACGATACCTATTAGTGATTATGTTTGGGGAATAAGTCAAACGGAAGCTGGCGGTTTTATGTTTGCCGGTTTTACCTCAGTTCTTAATGCTGATTCAACTGCCGCCACACAGTCTGCATGGGTAGTGCGCACAGATAGTCTTGGCAATTCCTGCTATATTCCCGAAGGTTGTGAGTGGGCGGTAGGTGTAGTAGAAAATTCCCCCCGAGTACTCGGGAGTCCAAGGGTGATTGTTTACCCCAATCCCGCCCAAAACACCCTGCAAATCACCCGCCCGTTGAGCGTAGCCGAAACGAGCATTACCCTCTACTCCCTCACCGGTCAGTTAGTACTACAAACCCAAATACCCGCGGGCGAAGCAAGCAAAACCATATCGGTAGCGCACCTGCCGGCGGGGGTGTATGTGTGCCAGTGGCGAAACGAGGCAGGCGGCGCATCGGGGTATGTAAAGGTGGCGGTGGTGCGGTAACTTCAACTACAATCAGCCACCCATACTATACTCAACAATCAAACGCTATTAACAACTAAAAATAAACGATCCCATTTTTGCCGTTTGCAAGGGTATGCCGCTGCATTACCAAAACAAATATTTATTGATTATGGTTAAAAATATCTGTACTTTTTTGTGAAAAACAGTAACTTTGCGTTGAATTTTTCACAAAAAAGCAAAAAAAATGACCAGTCATCGCTTTAAAGCCACTGAACAGGCGCAAAACCGTTCAAGAATTGATGTAAAATTGCCATCTGAAAAAGTTTCGGATTACTTTGCCCAAAATGTGTTTACCACCGATGCAATGCGCCGTTACCTGTCGCAGGAAGCGTTTGAGAGCATGATGGGATCTATACATTCGGGTCAAAAAATAGACCGCAGCGTAGCCGACCAGATTGCCGCCGCCATGAAAGAATGGGCTATTGGCAAAGGCGCCACTTCGTACTGCCACTGGTTTCAGCCGCTTACCGGCGCCACGGCCGAAAAACACGATACCTTTTTTACCCCTCTCGATTCGGGGCGCGGCATTGAAGCCTTTAGCGGCGATGCCTTAGTGCAGCAGGAACCCGATGGCAGCAGTTTTCCTTCGGGCGGTTTGCGCGCTACTTTTGAGGCACGCGGCTACACGGCCTGGGATCCTTCGTCGCCTGCCTTTATTATGATGGTAGGCACATCGGGTAAAACCCTGTGCATTCCTACCATTTTTGTGTCGTTTACCGGCGATTCGCTCGACTATAAAGCGCCGCTGCTCAAATCGCAACACCTGCTCGAAACCGCCGCCGTTGATATTTGCAACTATTTTGACCGCAACGTGAGCAAAGTAGTGCCTACGCTGGGCTGGGAGCAGGAGTATTTTTTGGTGGACGAAGCGCTGTTTTATGCCCGCCCCGACCTGATGACATCGGGCCGGACACTGCTGGGCAGCCCGTCGGTAAAAGGACAACAATTGGAAGACCACTACTTTGGCTCCATTCCCGAACGCGTATATGCCTATATGCTCGATTTTGAAACCGAAGCACATAAATTAGGCATTACCATTAGAACCCGCCACAACGAGGTTGCTCCCGGACAATATGAGTGCGCCCCCGTTTTTTCTGAAGCCAACATTGCCGTTGACCACAACCAACTGCTCATGGATTTGATGGACCGCGTTGCCCGCCGCCATAAATTCAGGGTGTTGCTGCACGAAAAACCCTTTGCCGGCGTAAACGGTTCGGGCAAGCACAACAACTGGTCTATGGGAACCAACACGGGTAAAAACCTGCTTTCGCCCGGTAAAACGCCCAAAAACAACCTGCGGTTTCTTACCTTTTTTATAAACACCATAAAGGCGGTAAATGAGTATGCCGATTTGCTTCGGGCTGCCATTGCCTCTGCCGGCAACGACCACCGCCTGGGCGCCAATGAAGCACCGCCGGCCATTATATCGGTATTTATTGGTTCTACCCTTACCGATGTGCTGGACGAACTGGAAGATAAAATTAAAAAAGGCGGTAAAATGGACGAAATGGAAAAAGCCGAACTGAAATTGGACATTCACAACAAAATACCCGATTTGCTGCTGGATAATACCGACCGCAACCGCACCTCGCCCTTTGCCTTTACGGGCAATAAATTTGAGTTCAGGGCAGTAGGTTCATCGGCAAACTGCGGGCTGGCCATGACCATACTCAATGCCATTGTAGCCAAACAACTTACCGAGTTTAAAGACGAAGTGGAAAATTTGGTTAAAGAAGGCGAAAAACGCGACGGCGCCATTTTGCGGGTGCTGCGCCGCTATATTTCCGACAGCCGCCGCATTTTGTTTGAAGGCGATAACTACAGCAAAGAGTGGGAAGAAGAAGCCGCCCGAAGGGGGTTGAACAACGTAAAAACCACCCCGCACGCCCTTAAGTTTTTTATTACCGAAAAGGCCGAAAAAGTGCTGGTAGAAAGCGGCATTTACTCGCACCGCGAACTGCACGCCCGCTTTGATGTGTGGATGGAACAATACCAGCGCAAAATAGATATTGAAGCCGGCACCCTTGCCGATATGGTAACCACCCAGGTTATTCCGGCAGCCATTAAATACCAGCAAATAGTGGCCGGCGCCGTTAGAACTTCTATGGATATTGGCTATACAGCGCTTGATTTTCAGCAGGAACTGAAACTGGTAAAAACCTTGGCCGACCATGTGAATACGCTTAAAAAACTAACCGATGCCATGGAAACCGAGCGCACCAACGCCGCCAAACCCGATACCGCCGAAGAACGCGCCATTGCCTATTGCGAAAAGGTGAAACCCTACTTTGACCAAATCAGGCAACACGCCGATGCCCTGGAAGAAATTGTAGCCGACGACCTTTGGCCACTGCCCAAATACCGCGAACTGTTTTTTGTGCGGTAAGCCGCACCAACATAAACACCCCATAAAAACCCCGCCCTGCCGGCTTTGCTGCAGAGGCGGGTTTTTTTTTAGAACAGGTGAAATATGAAATGTAAAAGAGTTATATTTGCACACATAAACAGTGAAACAATTTACCCGATATTACTAAAAATATTGGCTAAGAGCGAACTAAAATACTGTGCAAAAGTGTTTAAGTGAGGAAAATCATTGTTGAAACGGAAAATTTTGAAAGCAAAACTGCAAAGAAAGGCAAAACAGTAACAGCAGGGCAGCAAGTACGGTAAACCCGTATTTAACTTTTTCTTTGGGACGTGTTTAACCACCTATTTTAAACCACCATAGCATAAAAGCAACGAGGAATAATAAGAGTATGGCTGATGTACATGATAAGCTGACTAGAAGTTACAATATGAGCCAGATAAAGAGCAAAAATACTAAACCAGAAATTTTTGTTCGTAAATTTCTTTTTGCAAATGGTTATCGCTTTAAACTCCACGAAAGCAAATTGCCCGGGACACCAGATATAGTTTTGCCAAAATATCGTACTGTAATTTTTATTCACGGTTGTTTCTGGCATGGGCATGATAACTGTCCCTTTTTTGTTATGCCAAAAACAAGAACAAAATTTTGGTTTGATAAAATTCAAAGTAATAAGAACAGAGATGAAAAGAATTTATTAGCTTTGCGAAATGAAGGGTGGAATGTTTTAAGTATATTTGAATGTGAATTGAAAGGATTAAAGAAGGCAGAAACCCTATCTAATATATTATTACATTTAAAGAAAAACACTGGTTAGATAAAAATGAGCTTACTCAATTACATAGATCTTTTTGCCGGAGCAGGTGGCCTTTCGGAGGGTTTTATCCGTGAGAAATTTGAGCCGATTGCACATGTAGAGATGAGTGCAGAAGCAGCCGACACACTAAAAACCCGAATTGCATTTCATCATTTCAGTCAGGAAAAAAATTTGACAAAGTATTACGGCTATCTGCAAAAAGATATTTCAAGAAATGAATTGTGGGATTCCATCCCAAAACATTTGCTTGAATCGGTTATCAATGAGGAAATCAGTGATAATACAATTGAGAACATCTTTGAGAAAATTGATTCGCAAATTGATTCAAAAAAGGTTGATGTAATCATTGGTGGCCCGCCTTGTCAGACGTATTCACTTGTGGGGAGAAGCCGTGACCCAAACAGGATGAAAGGTGACAAGAGGAATTTTTTATTCCGCTATTATGCAAAATTTCTCATTCGTTATAAACCAAAATACTTTGTATTTGAGAATGTATTGGGCTTGCTTACGGCAGGCAATGCAAAGTATTTGAATGAAATGTTGGAATTGTTTGGAGAGATTGGATACTCAGCAGACATAAAAGTCCTCAATGCTGAGGAATATGGTGTGCTACAAAAAAGGCGAAGAGTAATTATCATTGGTAGAAAAGGAAAAACGAAATTTCATTTTCCAGAACTTGAAAAAATAGAAAATAACTGGCAGACTAAACGAGATCTATTTTTTGATCTCCCTTACTTGAAACCCGGACAAGAACTTGAAGTTGCAGTTTACACAAAAAACATTAATGAATATTTGAAGAAAACTGAAACAAGAAACGGAATAAATTTCACAACCCAACATGTAACTAGAAATCACAATGAAAGGGATTTGGAAATTTATGCTATTGCTATTGACAAATGGCTAAATGACCGACAAAGATTGAAATATACTGACATTCCGAAACGATTACAAACACATAAAAACACCGAAGCATTTTTAGACAGATATAAAGTGATTGACCCTAATGGACATTCACATACTGTGGTAGCACACATTGCTAAAGATGGACACTATTATATTTATCCTGATCTTGAACAAGTGCGATCAATTTCAGTTCGGGAGGCAGCAAGAATACAATCATTCCCAGATGATTATTATTTTGAAGGAGGAAGAACATCTGCATTTAAACAAATTGGAAATGCAGTTCCGCCATTGATGGCAGAAAAAATCGCAAGAGCAATTAAAACTGAAATTTAACAAATGATTGATTATTCCAAATATGAGTTGGTTAATGCCGAACCGGAAGCGAGTTCAATGATTGAAACCTTTCGTGCTATAGGTTATTCCATTGAAACGGCTATTGCAGACATTATAGACAATTCCATTACTGCGGGAGCAAGAAATATTTGGATTGATTACGATTGGAAGGGCACAAATACTACTCTATCTATTTTTGATGATGGGATAGGAATGAATGATGAGCAACTCGTTCAAGCAATGCGACCAGGAAGCAGAAATCCATTGGAAGAAAGGAGTAGTGATGATTTAGGACGTTTTGGATTAGGTTTAAAAACAGCTTCTTTTTCGCAATCAAGAAAGTTTACGGTTTTTTCTAAAGCAAAAGGCTGTAAACCCGTTTTATGGACTTGGGACTTGGACTTTGTAAATCAAGCACACGTTTGGAAGTTAATTCGATTTATTCCTAACGAAGAAATATGGCTGGAAAAAGTTAATACACTTGAATCAGGTACTTGTGTCGTATGGTGGGATTTAGACAGGCTCACTAAAGACACTTCTCAAGAAAGCGAAGAAGCAAAAAGCAAGTTTTTGGGAGTTATGCATTCCGTCAAATTTCATTTATCAATGGTATTTCACAGGTTTCTGGAGGACGGATTGAAAATTCATTTTCGTGATCGCCTAATTAAACCATGGGATCCTTTTATGATAGGTGTTGACGGGTTACAAACGAAACCGGAAACAAGGTTAGGAGGTGGCTCGATTAGAGTAAAGGGATTTATTTTACCGCACCGTTCAAAACTTACTTCCGAACAATACAATTATGGAAAAGGTCCAAAAGGCAGTTGGACCGCTCATCAAGGTTTTTATGTTTACCGGAATCGAAGACTTCTGGTTGCTGGTGATTGGTTGGGGTTATTTAAAAGAGAGGTTCACTACGACCTGTGCAGAATTCAAATTGATTTGCCGAACAGATTTGACAATGATTGGCAAATTGACATTAAAAAGTCCATAGCAAGGCCTCCCTCAATCTATCGTGAGCAAATTCTCGCTCTAGCCAAAGAGGCTCGAAATCAAGCTGTTGAAGTATATCGGCACAAAGGAAGGGTTCTAAAGCGAAAATTAGCTTCAGATGAATACTTTCCTTTTTGGGAAGAGAGAACCAGACATGGCAAGAGATTTTACAAAATTAACCGCGATCACCCCTTGGTTAGTGATTTGCTTTTTAAATCGGGAGGGTTGAAAAAAGATATTGAAAAAGTCATTCAGTTCATCGAGGAAACAATTCCTGTTCCTTTAATCACACTCCAAGAAAGTGAAAGTGAAAAACCACATGGACAACCTTTTGAAGGTATTGATCACAACGCCATTAAAGAAACTATGCAAAATCTTTTCATTAGATTTGTCTCTAATGGAATGTCAATAGAAAAAGCAAAAGCAAGACTATTGGATACCGAACCATTTAATTTTTATCCAGAATACATCGACTTTTTAGGCAATGAATAACATAGACCCCCTGAAAATAATTCGTCAGCTCCTATTTGGTAAAACTTCTGTAACGATACAAGAGGTTGAAAAGGCAGTAGATACTTTTTTGAAAATGGGATTGCCCATTGTTGATAGTAGAGAAACGCTAATCAGAAAAGTTGAAGAGATTTATACGATCAGACAAGATGAATGGAGGTCGATTGTTAAAGAGGAAGAAAACAATCCGTGGCTAAGTGATAGGAGAGCATCTATTGATTTCTCAAACGGCTTTTGGGGTAATTATCGACAGTACCTTGAAGAGGAGAAAGGATTTGCTCCTGAAGTAATAAATCGATTGGACAGATTAACGGATAATATTTTAGATAATCTTTTTGACCCCACCTTAAAGATTAAGGTGAATAAAAAAGGACTTGTTGTCGGGCAGGTTCAATCTGGGAAAACTGCCAATTATACCGGACTTATATGCAAAGCAGCAGATGCGGGGTTTGGTTTAATTGTAGTAATGGCAGGTATTCACAACAATCTGAGAAGTCAAACTCAATTGCGAATTGATGAAAGTTTTCTTGGATTTGATACACAGCACACAAGAGCGTTTAATCAACAAAGTATCAAAATTGGAGTAGGAAAGCCGGGATTCGGAAAAACTAATGTAGCCCATTCTTTAACTTCTAGTTTGGAAAAAGGTGATTTTACGCAGGGAGCAGCTAACGCATTAGGGCTAAATTTTGATACAAAGGAACCAATTGTAGCTATTATCAAGAAGAACCCACATGTATTGAGGAGAATTTACCAATGGTTAGCATCTCAGTCCAGTGAAGATTCGGAATTAGGCAGAATAATTAGGGATAAAGCACTTTTGCTAATAGATGATGAGGCAGATAATGCATCAATTAATATCTCAAATGACCCGGAAAGACAAAGTTCTATCAATAGTTGGATTACTAAAATTTTAAATATATTTGGTAAAAATGCCTACGTAGGTTATACAGCTACTCCTTTTGCTAATATTTTTATTCCACTAGATGATCTGAATTTATTTCCTAGAAATTTTATAAAAAATATACCTGCTCCATCTAATTATATCGGCCCGGAGAAGGTTTTTGGATTTAGCCCATTGGAAGAAGATGATGTTTCAAATAACGTTCTGCCGATAGTAAATAGGATAAATGATTATAGTAGTTTTGTGCCGGACAGACACAAGAAAGACGACCAATTACCTTCATCACTTCCTGAATCTTTAAAAAAAGCAATTCGTTGTTTTATTATCACCTGTGCAGTAAGGAGGTTAAGAGGTCAGGTTAATGTCCATAATTCAATGTTGATTCATGTTTCCCGTTTTATGAGATGGCAAGATCATATAGCAGAATTAGTTTCTAATCAATTCATTTACTACCGAAATGCTATTGACCAAAATGATTACGAAATCATTGATCTTTTTAGAAAGACTTTTGAGAAAGATGAAAATGGTTACAAATCTTACATATCGGTTTCACAACAAATATTAGATTCAGAACTTAGAAATTTAGACTCACAAATACAAATTCATCAATGGGATGATGTACTAAATCATTTGAATGATGCTGCTCAAAAGATTAAGGTAAAATCAATCCATGGTGGTTCAGGTGAGGCTTTGGAGTATTATGAACACGAAAAGGGGGAGAACAAAGGTCTTTCAGTAATAGCAATTGGTGGAAACAAATTGTCCAGAGGATTAACTCTAGAGGGACTTTCGGTTAGCTATTATTTGAGGGCATCAAAGATGTATGACACTTTGATGCAAATGGGGCGTTGGTTTGGATATCGTGGGGGTTATGTAGATCTTTGTCGTCTATTTACCAGTAGAGAATTAAATGAATGGTTCTGCCATATCACTCTTGCCTCTGAAGAGTTACGAGAAGAATTTGATTATATGTCTGATGTAGCTGGCTCTACACCTGAACAATATGCCCTTAAAATTCGGACATCACCTGATGGATTAATGATTTCTGCAATAAACAAAATGCGTAATTCAACTACTGTTCAAATCTCTTGGGCCGGAAGATTAGTAGAGTCTTATGAGTTTAAAAAGGATGTTACTGTTATTAACAATAACTTCAGGAATACTCAAAAATTTATAGCAACTCTTCCATTCAATTATATTCTCAAACCAAATGCTTATGTTTGGCATCATATACCTGCTGAGAAAGTTATAAATTTTTTTGAAGGAATTCAATCTGTCGAAAATCTGAAAAAAGCTGAGCCAAGAAAGCTAATTCAGTTTATAACTGCTCAATTAAGAAATAGTGAATTGACGGATTGGTGTATAGCCCTTATGTCAAAACCAAAGGCAAAGAACAATCTCAATTTTGAAATTTGTGGCAACGAAGTCCCAATTGGACAATGGAAAAGAACCGAGGACGAGAAGAACTCAAATGAGCAGATTTACTATTTAATAAAATCGCACATAATAAGCCCTTGGGATGAGTTCATCGATTTTACAGAAGAGGAACAGGAAAAGGCTATGAAATTAACTAATCTTCATAGAAAAAAAGAAGGCGAAGCAATGTATCCTAATGGGCAACTAGTTAGGAATGAATTAAGAGATCCTAAAAAACCATTGCTTCTGATTTATCTATTGGATCCTGAAGAAAGTATCAGAAAAAATCCTTTACCAAAAGGCACAAATCCTTTTGTAGGTTATGCAATAAGTTTTCCTAAAAGCAATTTCAATGCACCGGTGTCATATGCGGTCAATGAAGAATTGCTTGATAAATTTGATGTTATTGAAGAAGATTTTGAAGATTATGAAAATGACGAAGATTGAAAACATTTGGATTGGATTGGAGGAGGACACGACCCACCATTCAGGCCTGCTTTACAGGCGGTATTCAGCTGAGATTTTGCCTGATATTTTTGTCGCTCTAAAATCTCCCGAAAAACTGAGATGCCTGGCTATTCGGGTTAGTGATTTATTCCTTTTTATCGAACATCAATGGAATAAATTAAAGGATATCAAAATTGAAACTATTGCCGATGAAAGAAACAAATCAACCAAGTTTCTACTAATACTTTTACTCAGTAAGCAGCACAAAGACATATTCTCAACCCTGTGCGAAGATTTGGTTTTTGGCGTAGCAGATGAGATTAATGAGCAAACTCTGGTGGGGAAATTGCTCGAACGATTAGCTAAGTGGCAATCGTTATTCGAAAAAGCAGGCAAAAATGGTCTGTCTGATGAAGCTCAAATAGGTCTTTATGGGGAGATATACTTTTTAAGGAATTTTATAAATAATTCATCCGATAAGAACTACTGTGTTAAATCCTGGCTTGGTCCTGAAAGGGCGATTCAAGATTTTCAACACGCCAACTGGGCTGTTGAGGTCAAAACAACTCATGGAAACAATCATCAAAAAATCTACATAGCGAGTGAAAGACAGCTGGATGATTCAATAGTAGAAAGAATTTATCTTTATCACCTTTCAATTGACATAAGAGTCGGATATGGAGAATCTTTAAATGCCTTGATTGATGAGGTTTTGTCCTTATTGGGCAATAGCACTATAACTTTAAACTTGTTTCAATTAAAGCTATTGGAATCGGGGTATTTCGAAACCCACAGACCTTTATATGGAGAAAGAGGTTACACTATTCGTCAGGAAAACCTTTATCGGGTATCCGGTAATTTTCCAAGAATTATAGAATGTAAAATACCAATGGGTGTTGGGGATGTAAAATATTCGATAGTCCTCTCTGAATCAGAGGCATGGCGAATAAATCAGCAAACCTTATTTGTTGAAATTCAAAATACATAACAATGGATAATAAGGAGTTGATGAAATTTTACATTGATCTGCAGGAAGATGTTAAGGCAAGTTTGATTTCGGAAGAAGAAGGTACAAATCCGGAACAGATTTTCACAGAGATAGCCTTATCATACTTGGCGGAGGCAGGAGAAACAGAAAACTATCGTGTTTGCTTTGATGAAAAATTAAGCAAGCGGGGAGTAGAGCATAAGATCAATGGCTATTCACTATACGAAAACTATGAAACACTTGATTTATTCGTAACCATCTACAATGCTGAGTCCTCAATTCAAAGTATCACAAAAGGTGATGCTGAAAAAACTATTGAAAGGGCAGCAAAATTTTTCAGGAATGCCATATACAAGGATTATGTAAAGGAAATTGAAGAGAGTTCCGAAATTTTTGACCTTGCTCAAACATTGGCGAATGCCCCGGAAGTTAGAGAGTATCTGACACGAGTAAATGTTTTTTTACTAACAAATGGAGAAGTAAAATCAGACTTGAAAACTTCTGATACTATTGCTGGCTATACCACCTTTTATAGAACAATAGATATAAAATATATATTTAATATATCGAACGAGTCCCGAGTTCCTATAGAAATCAACTTTGAACAGTCAGGTTATAAAGTTCCTTGTATTGCTAATGTAATTGAGAATACAGATTATCAATCTTGGCTGGCTATTATCCCAGGAACGGCATTAGCTGATATCTATGAACAATATGGTGCAAGATTACTTGAACAGAATGTACGTTCTTTTCTTCAATTCACGGGAAAAATTAACAAAGGAATAAGAAACACCATTCTCAAGGAGCAACATATGTTTATGGCCTTTAACAATGGTATTGCAGCAACAGCAGAGGAAGTTACCATTGCTGATTTGCCAAATAATCAGGGCAAGACAATTGCCCAAGTAAAGGATTTTCAAATTGTGAATGGAGGTCAAACAACAGCATCAATTTATCACACTTGGAAAAAAGACAAGGTAGATATTTCAAAAGTTTTTGTACCTGTTAAGCTCACAATTGTAAAAGACAGAGAAAATTTTTCTGAAATTGTAGGCAGAATAGCAGAATATGCGAATACCCAAAACAAAGTTTCTGCTTCTGACTTAAGTTCAAATCGTGAAAATCACGTTTTACTGGAAAAGCTTTCAAGAACAATTTGGGCTCCTCCAATATTTGGAGAAACTACGCAAACCCGATGGTTTTTCGAGCGTTCTCGGGGGCAATATAAAAACGAAAGGATGCGCTTAGGAATCACACCATCTAAACGAAAACTCTTTGACAAGCAAAATCCACGAAACCAGATGTTCACCAAAGAGATGCTGGCAAAATATATCAATTCCTATGAAGAAGTTTATTCTGGAAAAAAAATAGTAATTGGGCCACATATAGTAGTTAGAGGAAGTCAAAAAAATTATGCGCAATTCCTCAATTACAATTTCTCAGTAAAACCAGATAATATTTGGTTTGAAGATGCTGTTGCAAAAGCAATATTATTTATAACGGCAGAAAAAGTATATGGAATTAAGCCAAACGCAATCGGTGATATGAGATATATAACCGTTCCCTACTCTATAGCTTGGTTGGGTTATAAGTTAGACTATAAACTTAACCTATATAAAATTTGGAAACAGCAATCTTTGGGGGACTTGCTGAAAAGCAAGCTTCACGAAATAATGTCTAAGATTGAAGATTATATAAAAATCAATGCACCTGGTTCTTTATATGGTGAATGGGCAAAGAAAGAAGAATGCTGGATCGCCATTAAGAATGAAGGCTTTGGTATTGATATAGATAGTTTAAAGAGTGATTTAGAAAGCAAATCGTCTGAAAAAAGGAAAAAGATGTCAGAAGATGAAACTCAAAAAGCTGAGATTGAAGCTTCAATAAGCAGACTAAAATCAATTCATATTAAAACTTGGAAAAAAATAGAAAACTGGGGAAGAGAAACTCTACATCTCACTCAATACCAGTATGATATGGCTTCTACTTTGAGCAGCAAGATTAGGAATAACAAAAATATTACAGATATAGAGAGAAATCAAGGCGAGGTTATTCTGAATATCGTTGCAGACCTAAATCCCGAATTGTTCTTTGATATGGATGATTTCTTCTGCGAAGATAATATTAAGAAAAAGGAAGAAGTAGATATCACTATTGAGCTAATTGAGAAAATTGTTCAATGGGACAAGAGAAACAAAAGACTTGATGCTTACAAGTACCGGTTTATGGTTGACCTTTTAGAAGGCAAAAAGACGTTGACTGACAGGAATAAGTTTCTTGTAAGATTGAATTTAAAAGCAATTGAAAAATATGGGTTTAGGTAAATAAATACGCCCTTGTATGCAAATCCACACTTTGTTTTCAGTGGTACGCTCCACCTGCAACCCAAGAGTTTGTCTGTCCAATCCGCAACTAATTGACGATCGGGGCGAGAATAATACGCTAACTACCAACAGTTGTTTTACAGTAGTTTTCAATAATAGTTGTCCCCATCCAATCCTCGACCTTTCACCGCGCCCCATTCTTTCTACCCCCGCCCATCCTCTGCCGCCTTGCTCATATCCGATACAAAATGGCAATGGCTTATGGCAACCTCTTGTGGCGGGTGTTGGGCATATTTGCTATGCAGGGGTATGGTTTGCAGCAGTGCCGGGGCGCCCTGGTTGCAGTTTTCTTCGGTAAGCGGCAGGCCGGTTTGGGCGTACATTTGCCGGTAATCATAAATGCGGCATCTGCTTTGCGGTTGTATAGAGTTGTCTATCCATTTCCACTGGGCATCGGAAAAACGCAAAAAATTGTATATATTAACAGATTGGTCGAAGTGGGCAAAATGGTCAGACATGTCAATGAAGTGCGACATAACACCGCCGGGCTTTTTTACCACCCGCTTAAACTCTTGTAATACCGGAACCAAAATTTGGGGGTAAATATGCTCAAAGGTGTTGTTGGAGTTTACCAAATCTACCGAGTTGCCGGACAGCGACAGCTTGCGGGCGTCTTCAATGAGGTAGGTAATATGCAGTTGCTGCAGCATGTTGGTTAGTGTAAGGTGGTGGCGGCTTTTCAAAAGCGCCGTTAGTGCGGCATATCTTTCGGGTAGTATAGTAGAAAGGTATGGCTGCAACTGCCCTTGTTTATATCCTGTTTCAAATTTAAGCAACGTGGTTTCTAACCGTTCTTTTGAGGTGAGCAAAGCAATATCCACCGAGTAAATTTGCTGCACACCTGCCAGAAAAAAGGCTACCGGCACAATAGGGTACCAACCGGTTCCAATTTCAAGGCTGCTTTGGGGTACAGCATTTCCGGTGTATTTGTGGTATGCATTTAAGTGTGCTGTTGCATGGGCAAGGCGGTCGTAAAAATAGGCATCGGTAAGGTGTACGCCTTTGGTTATATGTTTTTGAAACAGGTAGTTAATGCTTCGGCTAAAGGGTAAATAAGAAATGGTTTTCTGCACTATTGCTTTTTGTATCCACTTTTTCATGGTTTTCGGGGTGCTTGTTCTTTGGTGGGGTTTGTATGTGTTTTTCGGGGGCAGGGCGGCGCCGGTGGTGGCGGTAATATGATGCAATTGCAGAAAAACGGGTTGCTTCGGGTAATGGTAAGTTTACCTTGTTCCTTTGGGTTTTTTGGCTTCGGTCATTTTTTCGCCTATGAGTTTTACCAAATCATCTAATTGGCAGTTGAGGGTATCGGTGGTAATAGAAACCGGGGTGCCATACGTTTTCATGTTTTGCTCCATAATTTTGCGCCTTATGCCCGTGTATTTTTCCAATATGGCGGTATAGTTGGGCATGTAAATGAGCAAAAACCGCGACGACATTACCTGTGCCATTCTTATTTCGGTTATATCTTCCCATTTTATAAGCCCAATGCTCGATGCGTGGGTGTTGTCGGTAATTCCTTGGTTATCAATAATCAGCCCCGCGTTTTTATCAAACATTTTCTTTACTGCATAAACGGTTGTGGCGCCAAAAAACAACATGCAGGCAACGCCTGTGCCTTTAACAAAAGCGGCCCAAATGCCGGTTTTTTCTGCACCAACGGTGGTAAGTAAAAAATAACCCAGCAAAACAAACAAAACAGATCCGCCCGCTCTAAGGGCTATTTTGGTTTTGCTCAACGGAATTACTATGGTTTCCATGCTGTTGTTTTTTTTTAAGGTGGTTTTCCGGTTTTTTTTAAGGCGCAAAAAACAAAACCCCTTGAGTTTGGTTTCAAGGGGTTGCATTGTAAGGTAGTGGCCCCGCCGGGAATCGAACCCGGATCAAGAGTTTAGGAAACTCCTATTCTATCCGTTGAACTACGGGTCCCTGCAAAAAGCGGTGCAAAGGTAACAAAAAAAGCCCGAAAACCAATAATAACCGTTCCGGGTTCTCTTGCCGTAACTGCCCGCATTGCTGCATTGCTTCTGTTAAACACTACCGGGCAACCATAAGTTTCCGGCTGCTCATTTGTTTTCCGTCTGTGGCAATTACCTCATACATGCCGGCGGGCAGGTTTGCGGTTTCCATGGTAATCATGCTGCCGGCCGGTGCATTGGTTTGCCATATTTTTTGCCCCAGTTGGTTATACAGTTGCACGGTAACCTGTTGGTTTCCAAAGCCGGTAAACGACAGGGTAACTTCTGTGCCGTAGCCGGCCGGGTTGGGGTACAGGGCAATGCCTGCCTGTGCCGCCGTATGTACAGCGGGGGTTATGCCTACCTGCAGGTTGCTGCAATCTACCAAATTGTAAAGAAAGTTGGTAATAAAAGCCACCGATTGGGGGCGGTTGGCGGGGTTGTCGTGCGCCATGTGGTCTTCGCCGGGAAAGGTGAGCAGGTCGTTTGGAATGTTGAGTTCATCGGCGCGTTGATGCACAATAAGGCTTCCGTCAACCTGTATAACCGGTATTCCGAAGGCGTTGGCCGAGCCGGTTCCGTAGGGAACCACACTGTCGGCATCGCCGTGCAGGCTAACCACGGGCACTTCGCCGGCCTGCATAAAGGTTACGCTGCCCAAAGCGCCGCAAAGGTTAATAATGCCGCTTACGGCCGATGAATATCCGGCGTTGCCGCTTGTGCCTTCAAAACCGCCGTTGCTGTTAATATAATCCATAGGTACAACACCGGCCAGAGTGTAATTGTCAAAATCAGATTCGCTGCTAAGGTAGGCGGCATGAATGGCGGTAATAGCGCCTGCCGAGGCGCCGCCTACAAAAATTTGGTTGGGGTCTATGCGGTAAGCATTTCCGGTGGCGGCATCTTGCCTGAAATACCGTATGGCAGCGCGCATATCGGTTACGGCTTTAACCACTTCGTCAAAAAACACGTTGGTAAGCTGGCCCGATAACATGGCTGTAATGGCATAGGTGGTAGAAAGCAGGCGGTAATTTATAGAGGCGCAGGCATAGCCGCGTTTGGCAAACTCCTGGCATAAAAACACAATATCGGCGCTGTTTTCATCGCCGGCAACAAAGGTGCCGCCATGCGCCAGAATAATAAGCGGCCGGGCAGAAAGTGTATCGCCCTGTGGCTCATAAAAATCAAACTGCAGAATTTTATTTTGTCCTTCGGCGGTAATGTTGCTGCCATATTGCACATTGGCAACCGTAGTTACCGAACTGAAAATGGGCGACATATAGCGGTCGCCGCATTGGGCAAAAAGCAAATTGGTAAAAAATAAGTTGCATAACAACACACATACAGGTAGCAGTAAACGGTGTTTCATAAAAATACGCGCTGATTGGTGAAAAAAAAAATAAAGGCCAAATTTACTTAAATTTTCCCGATGCGTGCATAACAACCGGCGGCATTATTTTTTACCCCGATGTTTATTTAAACTTACCCCGCGCCTGCAACCTAAAGCCTTTTATGCCTGCCCGCGGTTTCACATGCAGGAAAAGGTGGTTTGGCGGTAAAAGCTTTATATTTCAACCACCGCAATCTTGTTGCCCATGAATAGCAACCGGCTGAATTAACGCAGTTACACAAAAGCATCAGTTTTGCATTATCCGCCCCAAACCAGAAGACCTTCCATTAGCCAAAGCAACAAAAGTGCAGATAGAAGTATTGCCAGTAAAAACATTACCCCGCTAAAAATAAGTGCGCCTCTGGCCAATTTTTTGCGTTTTGTACCTCGTTTCAGTGCTACTATGCACAGTATCACCCCAATAATAACTGCAACTATGCCAACATAGGGCACAAACCAGCCCGCTATGGCCAGAATACCGCCGGCCAATGCCTGTTTATCTGCTTTTTCGGTAGTTGGCTGCTGTGGTGTAGTGGCTGTATTTTTTATTGAATCGCCGGGCAGCAGAAGATAGGATTGTTGAAATTGCCGGGCAGACTTTTTCAATTGCCGGAACTGTTTTATTGCTGCAAAAGGTCGTTTTACCTGCAACCCCGAAGCAACAACATCAGGCGTTTGTGCAACCGGCTCATACACCGGCGGCGGCGCGGCTGCAGCCGTTAAACCGGCACTGTAGTCATTGGTTGCGGCAAATGCGTTTTGGGGTGGCAGAAATGGGTTGCCATTGTTATTAGTTGGCAATGCGGTGGCAGTTTTGGCGGGTGGTTGTGCTTCGGGTTGTGCGGTGGTAGCGGGCGGTTGCAGGGTCTGTTTTCCGGTTCTTTTCCATACGGTTGCTTCCTTTCGCCCGGTTTTTTCGTTTTTCAGGGCAAAAGAGGTATTGTTGCCGTTGGTAAAAGTGGGGCAGGCCAGTTTACTGCTGCTGCAGGAAGAAAAAAACAATAAGATTACCACCAGGAAACAAAGCAGGGTTGAGATGTTTTTCATAAGGCAAGCATAAATTTATGGTATTGTATCCCGTTTGTATTTGCGAGGTGTAAAATATACATTCCGTTTGGTAAATGCGAGATACTGATTTGGGCAGAAGGTTGGGTAATTACCTTTTGAAGGCATAACTGCCCGTTTGTGTTGTAAATGCCGGCATGAGTAATGCCTGTAATATTGTTGAGCGTTACTACATCATATTGCACACGCACATTTACCGTTAATGTTGTTGCAGTTTCCAAAGCACTTACAAAACAAGGGGTTTCGGGTATGGCAACAGTAATGTGTGTAAAGCATAGGCTTCCGTCTGAAGTGATAGAAACATTTACCACACTGCCTGGCAAATAGCCGTTGCCATTGTTGTTAATAGTGCAATGTACAGGATCTCCGTTCAGGGTAAATACATCATACGGGTTAGTAGGTACAGGTACAAGTCCATATGCTCCCCAACCGAGCAGACCCGGCGCACCACCCGATATGGTGACATTCAAAATATAGTTACCTAAGTTCATATCACAAACAGGCGTTGCAATTATTGTTATACTATCGGCCACCATAAATGAAAGCGGTTCGTTTATATCTATGCAGTCATTGCTTGCATCAATATTAAGCCAATTTTCCCAGGTATTGGCAAACATGGTTTCCGGAACGGGGTAAACGGGCGTATAAAGATTTACCCCCCAAAGTAAATAATGCCCTTTGTTGACACGGATATTAAGCGATGTATAGTAATAAGCCAAAGTGGTATCGGGGTGCGTTACCACATAAACCTGCGCAAAACCATCAGAATCTTGCGGGTTTGTTATAACTGCCGGAAGTTCGTTGTTACTACAGTGAATGCCATTGATCCAGAAACTCAAAACCCCTGCGTTTGCTGTGGGCAATAAGTCGCTGCACTGCGCAACAGCCTGAAACTTAACCAAACTTAGAGAGAGCAAAATAAATAATGCGAATATAGGTTTCATATCACTTCGGATTTTTTTAACCACAAGCCAATTAAGATAGCGTGCATATTAATTGGTGGCATTTGTTGTACTGTTTACATCGGTTTTACAAACTATGCGATAGCCGCAACATGCTAAATCTGCCTATGTTGGGTGTGCCTGCAAAAAATGGGGTGTTGTTGTTGTATATGTTTTGCACGGTAAGCGCCACATCTAACCGGGGGTAAAAGGTGGGTGTCCAGGCAATGTTCAGGTCCAGGTCGCTGCGGGCATTTACCCTGCCCACATAAGCGCCCGAACTTGCCGGAAACCCGTCTTGCCACCTGAACTGTGCGCCAAAGGTAAGCCCTGTTTTGGGCAGTGCATAATCTGCCCCAACCCGTATTTTGTGTTTGGGGGCATTAAGTGCAATATAGCCAGACTGTGCGCCCTCTACCCGTATAGAATCCTTGTCAACAAAGGAGTAGGAGGTGTTAAATTTAAAGTTTTCCGATAAATACATGGTAGCGGCCAAATCAATGCCGTATATGGTAAGCGAGCCAATGTTGCGGGTGGCAATAACCATTTGCGGCGATGCTGCCGAGGTGGGGCTGATGGCGCCAACCGGCAATTGCGATACGGCGTAGCTCATAATGGCCACCACTTCATCATCGGCGCGGCCGTTGCCGTTGCCGCTAAGGCCGTAAATTTCGCGGTCGGGGTTGTCCAAAATATTTACCAGGGCATCGTTCAGCGCCGGCGATGGCGAGTTTTCGAGGTTATACTGCACAATAGGGGCCAAGTAGTTGGCCAGTTCATCGGTATTGAGCATTACTACCGGGGTAATGAGGGTTGCCGGCGATATGTAGTTTTTAAAATTGGTGCGGTAGGCATCAATGGTAAAAAAAAGTTGCTTGCCCAAAATACCCTTGTAACCCAGTTCGTAGGTGAGTGCCGATGCGTTTTGCATGGGGTTAATGTTGGAGATGTTTTGCCAGTCGGCGGGGGTAAAGGTTCGGGTGGTGAGGTTCAGGTCTTTTACCACATGCCCTACATTGCCCAGGGTATCGGGCAAAATAAGCCCAACGGCTAAGTTTACCAAATCGGCAAATTGTGCCAGGGTGCTGTCTTTGGCCAACTCGGTTTGTATGCCGTTAAAAATTACCGACAACAGGCCGTTCCAGGCGCTGTTGTTTATGCTTTGGTCGCCCACGTTGTAGTATTGGTTGGGTGCGGCGCCATAGCTGCTTAAAAACTGCGGCAGGTTTTGATTTTCGTAGTAGGGATTTGGGGCAAAGTTAAAGTTAAACCCGTTGGTATTGCCAATGCCCCTGATGGCGATGCCCGTTGGCAGTTGCCCTTGCAAAATATCTATAAACAGGGCGCCTGCGCCGGGGGTTTTAAAGGCGCGGTTTACGGTAGCCCTAAAGGTGTGTGCTGCATTGGGTTTGTACTGAAAAGCTGCCCGCGGCGATACAAACACTTTGTCCAGCACGCTGTGGTAATCGGTTCGCAGGGCGCCAATAAGGCTTATTTTGTTGGTAATGCGGTAATCGGCCTGTAAATAGCCGCCGTATTCGTTAATGTTATCGCGGTTTTCAAATGTGCCGTTTATGGAGCCTTGGGTGTTGGGGCGGGTCCAAAAGGCATCAAAACCATATACTAATTTTACTTTAGCCAATGGCGATATACTGTGTTGCAGTTGCAAGGCCCACAGTTTTGATTTTTCGACAGAGCGGTCGCCGGTTTGCAAAAAATAACTGTCGCCCGAATTGCTGCCGTTTACATAAAACTGGGCAAACAAATCCTTATACCGCAGGCGGGTTTGGGTGTACCAGTTGCGCCAGCCAATGTTTTGCAGGGCGCCAAGCGGGCTTAGTACAATATCGGAAACTTTGTTCCAGCCGGCGGCCACTATCATTTCGGCCGATTTTTTAAAACGGATATCGAACCGCCCGTCGAAATTATACCGGGTTATTTCTTCGTTCCGGGCATTGTTTACATAATCTCCCCGAACACCGGCGGCCACCGAGTCGGGTGGTATGTGTGTGCCATCGGCGCGCAGTTCAATACGGCCGTTTGGCGATTGTATGCCTTTAATAAGCGTATCGGGTTCGTTGGGGTCATCGTATTTCCAGTCGTTTCCGTTAAAATAGTTGGCCGATATTTTGTAACCCATTTTCCAGTTGCCGCTTTTGGTGTTAATGGCGGTGGCGTGGCGTATGCCGGCGCTCCAGGCCATGCGGTCTGCCGCGTTTTTCGAGTCGAGTTTGGGGTTATCGGGGTTTACAACGGCAATGGTATCGGGCATAAAAGCGCGCATCCCAAGCCCCAACGAAGCGCGGGTGCCGGGTTCATCAATGGGCGATTTGGTAATGAGGTGCAGCACACCGTTAATGCTGTTTGGTCCGTAAACTGCCGATGCCGGCCCTCGCAGCACTTCTATGCGGTCAATATCGTCGTTGGCGGTGGGTATCATTTGCAGTGAGTTTACCCTTAAAGACGGTATGCCTGCCAGACGGTTATCTACCAACATGAGCAAATCATTGGAAAACAGGCTGTTAAAGCCGCGCACTACTACATTGGCGCCTTGCAGGCCGGTTTTCATTACATCTACGCCGGGCACGTTGCGTATTAAATCGGTAGCAGTAACGGCCACCTGTGTTTTAATGCTTCGGGCTTCTATTAGCGACAGGGAGGCCGGCGCATCGAGTATTTTTTCGCGCCGGCGCGAGGCGCTTACTACCACAGGGTTAATATTAATGGCACCGGGTTTTAGGGCAATATATACTGCCACACTGCCGGCGGCAAGGGCTGTTTGGTCTTCGTAACCCACAAAACTGTAGCGCAGGGTGGTAAGTTTGGGTACGGTAAGTTGATAGTTGCCGTATAAATCGGTAACGGTGCCCAAGCCGGCACCTTCGGCCACAATGCTTACGCCTACCAGTGGCTCTTTGGTTTGTGCATCGGTAACGGTTCCGCTAACGGTTACGTTTTCCTGAGCAAATAGCGGCAGGGTAGCCAAAAGGCATAAAAACAGCAGAAAGGGGTAATTATTTTTCATGAGTTTGCATTTTTTGGTTTGTAACAGCTAAGATACAGGCAAAAAATTGGTTTTGCAAGTCCGGTTTTTGCAGAATAACAATAACCTGCCTGTGTAAAAAAATATAAAACAGTTGCCTGCATCTTGAGGTTGTAAAAGTAAAGCCTTTGCGGGCATGTGTTTGCCCGCTTGCCTGTTGTAAATTGGGTATGCAGAACTAAGATTGGGTAAAGCAGCCGCTGCCCATTTCCGTGGCACAACATACGTTTAAACATGCAAAATTTCGGGATAAATTTTGCGGGGTGCTTTTTTCTTATCTTAATAACCGCTTGTAACCCAAACCAAACCTGCTTTCTGCGAGTTATTGTATAGCGCCTGAAATCTGCGTGCCGGATTTTGGGTAAACCGCAATTATTTATGGATTCAATAACCCAGTTTACCCTTGGTGCAGCTATTGGCGAGGCAGTGCTCGGAAAAAAAATAGGAAATAAAGCCATTTGGTGGGGCGGCGTTGCCGGTACCATTCCCGATTTAGATGTGTTGTTCTTTCCATTGCTCGACAACGTGCAGCACCTGTCTTTTCACCGCGGATACAGCCACTCTATTTTGTTTGCCGTTTTGGTTTCGCCCCTGCTGGCCTGGCTGCTGTGGCGGTGGTACAGAAACTATATGCCCCAAACCACTTACAAAGAGTGGTGGCATTTGTTTTTCTGGGGCATTTTTACCCACCCCATACTCGACTCGTTTACCACCTACGGCACCCAGTTGTTTTTACCATTTAGCGACTACCGCGCCGGTATTAACAATATTTTTGTGGTTGACCCGGTTTATACGGTTCCGTTTTTGCTGCTGCTCATTGCCGCCATGTTTTTTAACCGCAGCAGCAGCACACGCCGCAAGCTCAATTATGCAGGAATAATTATAAGCAGCCTTTATATGTGCTTTACCTTGGTAAACAAGGTGTGCGTTGACCACGTATTTGAACAGGCATTGCAAACACAAAACATTGAGTATAAGCGTTTTATGACTGCCACCACACCGCTCAACAATTTTTTGTGGTACTGCGTGGCCGAGGCAGACAGCGGTTATTATATGGGTTATTATTCTTTTTTTGACAAATCACCCGTTCAGTTTGATTTTCTGGAACGCCGCGACAGCCTGCTGGCCGGTATTGAAAACACCCGTGCCGTTAACCGACTTAAATGGTTTAGCAACGGCTATTATGCCGTGCGCCAGAAAAGCCCCGATGAACTGAAGTTTTATGACCTGAAGTTCGGAAAAATCGGGTTTGAGGGCGCACCCGAAAAATTTGTTTTTTCATTTACCCTTAAAAAACTTCCCGACGGGCAGGTTGCCCTGCAGGAAACCCGCGATGAGGGTGGGCGAGATATGAGCATGAAAGAAGCTTTCGGGAAACTTTGGAAACGCATGGAAGGCCGGTAAGCGGTTATTTTTGGCAAAATGAGAAAAATTATATTGCTAAGTGACTTTTGTCATTGCACACTGTAAACAGAGGGCGTATCTTAGCGGCGAAATTTTTTTAACCATTTACAAAATTAACAAACTATGGCTGAGAAACATCTTTATATGAAAGATTTGCATTTTGAACACTTGGTATGGATTAGTGAACTGGCATTTTGTAAAGATGAACTTAAAATTTTAGAAGAAAAGCTTCGGGAAGTTGCCTTGAAAAATACTACCATGGAAGCGAAAGCGCATGTAGAACACTTTCAAAACCAGTTTATCCGCCAGAATGAGGTTATTGATGAGTACCGCCATAAAATTAACGAGCACGAAAATCACCTTATTTTCGAAGCAGAAAAACACCCGGTAGCCGTTGAACACCGTTTCTTTCCCGACCATGCCGAAATGCGCGAGGAAATGCACATTTTCAGAAAGTTGTATGCCGATTTAAAGCACGACTTTATGAATTTTTTAGCCCGGTACATGTAAATTTGCTGAAGTGCTAAAGCGGCACTAACCCTTGGTAAGGGGAATAAGTATAACGTTTGGAGTCTTCGGTTTGTGTGAAAGGCAGATCGGGGTTAAAAAGCGTTGTAAGCAGATCTTTAAGATTTTCTTCAAAAGTTTGAAGAAAGGGGGTGTCTATAAGTTGTCCTTTCCGCAAGTAGCGTATTCCTTCGCTTAGTTTTTTTAACTCATAAATGCCTGCTATTATGCGGGCATTTTTGTTATGCTGCCTCCAAAAGAGGTAGCAGTAGAGGTACGCCTGAAAACCCGCTTTTAATTCGGGATCCGAGAAATAGTCGGAGAGGTATTGGGTTATATCGGCTGCCAGATGGGTTTTATTGTCTTTAATTGTTACGGTACCGGTTTTATAGTCTAAAATGCGGTAAGCCGGCCCGTCGGGTAAATTAACTTCGTCAACGCGGTCAATAGAGCCGCTTATTACCGCTTGTTTACCGTTGCCAATATCTAAAGTGGTGCTGAACTGTGCGGTTTCCAGCCCTATAATGGTAAAGGGCGCATCTTTTTTATCGTTTTGCAGTATTTTTACAACCAAACGTTTGAGAACCCTTTTCAGCAGCAGGTTTTTGCCCTCTTTATGGTGTTCAAACTTATGGTAGATAAAGGCCTGGTTCAGGTTTTGGTCAATATGGCGGTAGGTATTGAGCATTTTGTCAATATCGGGCTGGGTAATTTGCTTGTTTTGAAATGGTTGATAGAGCAGTTCAATGGTTTTGTGCAGAATGTTGCCAAAAATGAGGTTGTTAATTTCTTCATTTACGTTTTGAATTTCGTACAGTTGCGCCACGTATTTAAAGTAAAATTGCACAGGACAGTTAATATAGGCACTAAGTGCAGTTGGCGAAAGTTTGTCTTGCGTGTTATCTTGCGGTTGCAGCAGATAGCGGTTTAATTTTTCCATTACCTGTGGTGTTTTGTTAATTTGCACCCTTTTCCGTTGTATTGGTTGGCTAAGTGGTGCGCTTACCAGATATTTTTCCATTTGCAGGGTGGCGGTGGGCAGGCTGCTTAGTTCCTGTTCCAATTGCAGCAGGAAGCGGCTTTTTTCGTTGCTGCCCACGTTTCCGGGTTCGGTATTATAGAGCAGATACACGTTTTTGGCCCGTTGCAGCAGGTGGTAAAAATGGTAGGCAAAAATGGCATCCTGGTCTAAGAAGGTGGGCATTCCAAAGCCTTTGCGCAGGTTAAACGGTATAAAGGTAAGGTGCGGCCTTGCGGCAGGAATAATACCCTCATTTAACCCCAATACAAACAGGTTTTCGAAATCGAGGGTGCGGGTTTCAAGAAACCCCATTATTTGCAGACCACGGAGCGGTTCGCCGGTAAATGGCAGTGTAACCGTTTGAATTACCTCTCTGAAAATTTTCCAGAAAGTATCAATGGTAATTTGCTGCCGGTATTTGCGCAGGGTTTCCATTAAGATGCGCAGTTGCCGCAGTAGTTGGTACATAAACTCCATTTCCATAAAATCGGGCGGGCAGGGTTTTTCATCGCCGGTTATTTCATCGGGTTTGCTGTTTGGGTTGGTAGCTGCATTATCTCCGGCTTTTGCTTTGGCGTGGTTAAACAGGGTGGTAAGCAGGGTGTTGAATAAATTGGCCAGTTCCAAAAAGTTATCGGTTCTTGAAAACAGGGTTTTAAAAATGTCCGGCGATCTTTCTTCTGTGCCGTCTTTATATTTTATTTCTTTGTTATTGGTGTAAACAGGCTGGGTAATTTGGTCGGCAATAATAAAGTTGTAAATATATACAAGGTTGTTTTTGGCAATATGGGCTATGTATTTTTCGGTTTTTTCGGGGTTAAACTGTTTAATAAACGGGTTTTGCAGCAACTGCAGCACAAATTTGCTGTAAAAGAGGGTGGTGGCGTTTTTGGGGTAAATTTGTTGTGGTTTTGGTGGTTTTTCGTCATCGGGCAGGTTATTTTCGGGTGTTTGCGCATCATTGGGAGTATTTTTAGGATCCTGCCTTGTTTTTTGCATTTGCACAATGGTTTCGAGCAGCCGGTACAGGGGCGAGTCGCGCAGGGGGTACCCCATTGTAATATTTACCGCCTCTGTGTTGGGGGGCAGGGCATAAAGCACAGGAAAGAGCATGCTCTCATCGCCAAGCACTACGGCGGTTTCGGGAAGTGAGATTTTGCGGTTGTTGAGCAGGTTTTGCAGCAGTTGGCCGGTATATTTGGCCTGCCCCACGCGCAGCGGCACACCAATAGAGTGAATATTTACCCCCGATTGCAGCAGGTTGGTCTGGCATTTCCAGTTGTGTCCGGGGTGGTTTTGCCAATGGGTAAAATACCGGCGCATAAACGCGCCCGCTTCCTGCCTGGGGTTGTTCATGTAATAAGCGTCAGTATCCCAGTAAATGGTGGTATTGCCAAGGTTACAAAGGTGTTCGGCAATGCCTTTTTCGGCGGCGGTCAGTGCGTTAAAACCTGCCCACACTATTTTGGTAAAAGGTGGGGTAAGTGTGCCGTTTTTAAGTTGTTGCAATACCATTTTTTGTGCCATACCCTCATAAGCAGCATGGTTTTGTGCAAGCGCCCGTTCAAAATCGGCATATACTTTGCCCAATATTTCCCAAATTCTAATAAACTCCTGTTTAACATCGGTTTCTTTATCGTTATTTAACACATTCCAAAACTCACCCAAAAATTTAAGTTGTTCGGGCGGCAAGGCAAATTCTTCTTCAATGGTTTTGTAGTCTTTAATAATACCAAACAGTTTGGGTGCATCAACCAGGTATTTGTCAATTTCGTCAAAATCTTTCAGTATAATTTGCCCCCAAGGGTAAAAGGAGTCAAAATCTGCTTCGGGTTCATAGTTTTTGTAAATATCATACAATTCAAATACCAGCGTTACCGGGTTTAGAATTACGCGGTCGGTAAGCAATTCAATAAACTCTACAATACTGCAAATTTGTGGTGCCCAAAAATGCCTTCCCTCAAAACGTTGGGTAAGGTATTTTTTAAAATACACCGCCGCCCGTCGGGTAGGAAACACATAGCAGTGGTCTTTCAGGCTGCGCAGGTCTTGTTCGTTCATGTCAATATCCTGCACAATTTGCTGTAAAAAGGGAATTTGATTCATAGCAGGTACCAATAGTATTTTGCAAAGATACGATAAAAATATACCAGATAACCCCCAACCCTTCATAAAAGGACGGCACGGGCAACAAATATTGGCCGGTTTTACCAAAATTAGCCCGAAATAGCCTATTTTTGCGCTCAAAATAACAACACCCATTTAACAGTACTTACATGAGCGTTTTAGTAGGCAAAAATTCGAGGGTAATAGTGCAGGGCTTTACCGGCAAGGAAGGTTCTTTCCACGCCTCTCAAATGATAGAGTATGGAACCAATGTGGTGGGCGGCATTACACCCGGTAAAGGTGGCACCACCCATTTAGACCGCCCCGTTTTTAACTCGGTTGAACAGGCTGTGCGCGAGGCCGGCGCCAATGTGTCGGTAATTTTTGTGCCGCCTGCATTTGCCGCCGATGCCATTATGGAAGCTGCCGATGCCGGAATAGGGGTTATTGTAGCCATTACCGAGGGCATTCCGGTGCAGGATATGATTATTGCCAAAAATTTTTTAAAGGGGAAAAAAAGCCGTTTGGTAGGCCCCAACTGCCCCGGTATTATTACTCCCGGTGAAGCCAAGGTAGGCATTATGCCCGGCTTTATTCACCGCAAAGGAACCATAGGCATTGTTTCGCGCTCAGGCACGCTTACCTACGAAGCCGTTGACCAGGTTACCAAAGAAGGTCTGGGGCAATCTACCTGCATTGGCATTGGCGGCGACCCCATTATTGGTACCACCACCCAGGAAGCGGTACAACTGCTTATGGAAGACCCCGAAACCGAAGCCATTATTATGATTGGCGAAATTGGCGGCAGCATGGAAGCCGATGCGGCTCATTGGGTAAAAGCCCACGGAACCAAACCGGTTATTGGCTTTATTGCCGGCCGTACCGCACCTGCCGGCCGCCGCATGGGGCACGCCGGCGCCATTATTGGCGGTAAAGATGATACCGCCGCCGCCAAAATGCAAATTATGGCCGCCTGCGGCATACATGTGGTAGAATCGCCGGCATTTATTGGACATACCATAACCAAAGCATTGAAAGGAAGGTAAAAGATAGATGCTTGGGTGTAAGCAATTTGTTTCCGGTGGCAATAACTCGCCAAACCGCTATATGTTCCTGCCCAAACTGAATTTGATGTTCTGTATAAATTTACCGGCTTTTTTGTATCTGTGCATATAAAAGCTGTTTTAGGTTTCTTATAACAATTACTGGTATCATGAGAAACGTGCCGGCAAAACCCTTTATTAAATGGGCAGGCGGAAAAGGACAATTATTGCAGCAATTTGCACAATTTTACCCGTCTGCATTATGGAAAGGTGAAATTAGCAGGTATATAGAGCCTTTTTTGGGTGGCGGTGCTGTTTTTTTTGACCTTGTACAAAAATACAAAATCAAAAGAGCCTACCTTTCAGATACCAACCGGGATTTAGTTCTCACCTACCGGGTTATACAGCAACAACCCGAAGGACTGCTCGATTTTCTGGAGCAATTTCAAAAAGAATATGATGCAACCCAACAGGAAGAAAGAAACAATTTATTCCTGTCTGTACGAAAGCATTTTAATATTCAACGGTTTGAAATAAATTATAAAAAATTTTCCGATAACTGGGTTCCAAGGGCGGCGCAACTTATTTTTTTAAACAAAACCTGCTTTAACGGATTATTTCGGCTTAACTCAAAGGGCGAATTTAATGTGCCTTACGGACAATACAAAACCGCTATGATTTTTGACCCCGATAATATACTTGCCGTTTCAAAAGCATTAAGCATAGCCGAAATCATTCATGCAGATTACACGGCTTGTTTAGATTATGCCAATGAATGTACCTTTGTTTATTTTGATCCGCCCTACAGACCTTTGAACAAAACATCGGGTTTTACCACCTACACCGGAGCAGAGTTTACCGATACGGATCAACTTAACCTTGCTCAGTTCTTCAGAAAATTGGATGTTGAAAAACACGCAAAATTAATGTTATCCAATTCAGACCCCAATAATGAAAACCCCAACGATGTTTTTTTTGATCAAGCCTATGCGGGGTATAACCTTTTAAAAGTTATGGCCGGAAGAGCTATTAACAGCAATGGACTGAAGCGAGGCAAAATTACCGAACTACTCATTACCAACTATCCGTATGAACCCAGAACCTTGGCTTTCAATTTTTAAGGCGTACAATATTGAAAAGCATCATTTTTCTGAAACGCCTTTTTTGTTAACTGCAGAACAAATTAAGCGAGCTACGGCTCATTTTAATAAAACTGCCGAAAAAGAAGTGAGAATTTTGTGCAAACAAGATACCAGAGAAAGCCGCCCGCAAATTTTTAAGGATATGGGGTTATTCATATTACCTGTTAAGAATGGCACTTATGCTATTATTAAAGGGGAAGGATATGTTGATGTTCCTGAAATTACTGCTCAAACCGTAGTATATCAATCACAACTTAATTTTAAACCTCTGTCATCAGAAATAGGTAACTCCGAAATGCAGCATCTTGATTATGCTTATGCCGCCAGCCTTATCCGTTCTTTTTGCCGCGACGACAGTTTGGTTTTAACCATCAGAGGCAGAAAATACACGCCGGGATTTGATTTTTATGTCGGTTATCACAAACATCGGTTATCAATACAAAGCGTACAAACAGAAATTGATGCCGGTTATGAGGGTATATCACAAATAGTACTTATTGAAGCAAAGAATTCGGGAGCAGCAAACACCATTATCAGACAGTTGTATTACCCCTATCGGCAATGGCAAACCCATACAACCAAAAAGGTAAAAGTGTTGTTTTTTGAAAAACACAAGGATATATTTTCATTTTGGGAGTTTGGTTTTTCCGACCCCGAATATTACAACAGCATAAAACTGTTGCAAAGTGCAAGATTTAAAATATTAAATAATTCTTAAATAAAACACCATCATGGGCTTACTAAAAGGTAAAACAGCACTCATAACCGGCGCATCAAGAGGAATTGGCGAGGCTATAGCCCGCAAATTTGCGCAAGAGGGTGCGCAGGTGGCTTTTACCTACCGCTCGTCGGCAGAGAAGGCTGCAAAACTGGAAACCGATTTGCAGCAATTTGGCGTAAAAGCCAAAGGCTACCAATCTGATGCCGCTTCTTTTGACGAGGCAGCAACCTTGGTACAAGAGGTTTTAAAGGAATTTGGCACCCTGGATATATTGGTAAACAACGCCGGCATTGCCCGCGACAACCTGCTGCTGCGCATGACCGAGCAACAATGGGACGAGGTAATGAACAACAACCTCAAATCTATGTTTAACCTTACCAAACAGGTATTGCGTCCTATGCTCAAAGCCCGGAACGGCGTTATTATAAACATGAGTTCCATTATTGGTATGCGCGGTAATGCCGGGCAGGCCAACTATGCCGCCTCTAAAGCGGGCATTATAGGGTTCAGCAAATCGGTGGCGCAGGAATTGGGTTCGCGCAACATACGCTGCAACGTTATTGCACCCGGTTTTATAGAAACCGATATGACCGAAAACCTGGGCGGCGCTAACCGCGAAGAATTTTTGAAAAAAATACCCCTGGAGCGTTTTGGTAAACCCGATGAAATAGCCAATGTAGCGTTATTTCTGGCTTCCGATTTGGCAACTTATGTTTCGGGGCAGGTAATCAGCGTTTGCGGCGCTATGAATACCTGATAAAACCGGGCGGATGCAGTAAGTCTGCTCCTGTTTGAGGGCAATTTTATGCCTTTTATGAAATAGCTTGCCTTCCTTGGTAAGAATTTCAAAAACTTGAGGTAACTTACCGCATCATGTTTGCTCACTCATATTTTTTTGCTATGCTAAAGAAATTTTTACTGGCCGCATTCGCCACCTTTGTGCTGGTAACAATTGTTGACAGCCTTTTTTACGCCCTTTTTATGGAAAATTATTTTCCTTCGCCCAATGTCAAAAAAATGCCCGATATGCCTTTTTTCATTTTGGGGCAGCTTATTTTTGCGCTGGTATTTGCCTACATGTACCCCAAAGGTGTAGAGCGCGGCACCATGCCGGAACAAGGCGCTAAATACGGCATTCTCATTGCCCTTATGTATGGGTTGGCTATGGATTTAATGCTTTTTGCCACTACCAACGGCTGGAACCTTACGCAGGTGTTTATTGATGCCATTTACCGCATGTTTATTTTAGCAGTTGCGGGTATAATTGTGGCGTTCATTTACAAATTGCCCCACTCCAGAGTGTAAACTGCCACCCGGCCCCGCAAAAAACGGGCAGGGTACTTTTACCCGGCGGTCAACTGCCACATGTGGTGTGCTGTGCAGGCGGGCTTTACAGCATTTTTTTGCGGGCAATGGCAAATAAATCAAAACAGGTAGCATTAGCCGGGGCAATATGGTAATCTTTTTGGTCAATATTGCTTACCAAAGGCTGGTTGCTTTTCAGCAGCAGGCGGCGGTTAAGGCGGTTGAGAATGTCGTAAGGAATTTGGAGCAGTTGCCGGGGCAGGCGATATTGCAGGTTAAAAACGTCGAACCGGGTAAAGCGTTTTACTGATGCTTTGTTTTTCTGGTAGTATTCCATTACCTTATCATTGCCAAAAACACCCTGCATGTCCACCTGTTCAAAAAAAGTACTCAACAGGTTTTGCAGTTGCTGCGGCGTATATTCGCGCACATGCCAGGGGTTTCGGGTAAGCGACATGCTGATGTTAGGTGTGCTTAACACAAGCAATCCGCCGGGTTTCAGCACGCGGTAAATTTCTTTCACAAACATGCGGTCGTTTTCAATGTGTTCAATAACCTGAAATGAAACGGCTGCATCAAAGCTATTGTCGTCAAAAGGCAACGGCGGCACACTCAGTTGTTTAAAACTTACGTGCGGCAGGTTGGTTGCTTGTGCAGGCAAATGGGTTTGGTATTTATCAATGGCCATGTACCGGGTGGCATGTGGCGCTAATATGGCAATGCCGTAACCCTCGCCGCAGCCAACTTCAAGCACCGAGCCGCCAATGAGCGGGGCAGCCGCATGGTAGGCCACCAAATGGCGCTGGTAAATAACATGGTCAGAAACATCGTGCGAAGAAATGCGCTCGGCGGTTTGCATAGGGCAAAAAGGGGGGTTGGTTAAAAAAAGAGGCACAAAGTTAAGGTAAAGACGTTAATTTGACCGGAACCAAAGAAATTAACGCTATAAATGTGCGCTTTTTCGGTTTGCACTAAGGTTTTTTGCTATTTTTGCTCCTTATTTCCCGTTTTGCTGTCATCGGGTAATTTTTTTACCGGTCAAAACGCACCTTAACCATACAATCTGCCGCATGAATTTTCAAACATTCAAACACGTAAACAACATAGCCGGGTGGCTGGTCTTTTTATTTGCCACATTGGTATATGCCCTCACCATGGAGGCTACCGCAAGTCTTTGGGATTGCGGCGAGTTTATTGCATCGGTTTATAAACAACAAGTGGTTCACCCGCCCGGAGCCTCTATGTTTTTAATGATAGCCCGCATATTTAACGTGCTGGCCTTTGGTAAACCCGAATTGGTGGCATTAAGCCTCAACTTCATGTCGGCCATTTGTTCGGGCTTTGCCATGATGTTCCTCTGTTGGATTACCACCCACATGGCGCGCAAAATGCTCACCGAATCTGATACCCTGTCCGACATTCCGACGGACAAGGTAGTTGCCATTATTGGCGCAGGGGTTATTGCCGGGCTTGCAGGCACTTTTTTAGACAGCGTATGGTTTTCTGCCGTAGAGGGCGAAGTGTACTCCATGTCATTGATGTGGACAGCCCTTGTATTTTGGGGCATTATTAAATGGGAAAACCGCGCCGATGAACCCTACGGCGACCGTTGGCTGCTTTTTGTGGCACTGGCAATAGGTACTTCTATTTTTGTACACTGGCTCAACCTGTTGTGCATACCGGCCATGACCTTTGTTTACTACTTTAAACGCTACAAACCCACCTACAGCGGCATGTTCTGGGCATTTGTAGCAGGGTTGGGCATTTTAGGTTTTATACTGAAGTTTGTTATCACCGGCCTGCTCGACATTGCCAGCGGCATGGAAATTTTTATGGTAAACAACCTTGGGCTGCCATTTAACAGCGGCTTGGTTTTATTTCTTATTTTGTTTTTGGGCGGCTTTGTATATGCCGTTTATTATACCGCCAAAACCGGCAGGGCAGCACTGCACAACATGTTGTTGGGCATTATGTTTATTCTTATTGGCTATTCTACCATTACCACAGCCGTAATACGCTCCAACTCGCACCCCAACATTGACATGAACAGCCCCCGCGACCTGGTTAGCCTTGCCTCTTACCTGAAACGCGAACAGTATGGCTCGCGCCCCTTCCTGTACGGGCAATACTATACCGATGAAGTGGTAGATGTAGAGGAAACCGGCATTAAATACCAGCGCGGCGAAAAACAATACGATGAAGTGGGCAAAAAAATTGAGTATGTATATGGCGGTAAAAAAACCCTTTTCCCCCGTTTGTACGACACCAGCCCGCAGTATAAACAAGATTACGAGCGCTGGCTGGGGCATAGCGGCGAACCCACTTTTGCCGATAACCTGAAATTCTTCTTCAACTACCAGATAGGGCACATGTATATGCGCTATTTTATGTGGAACTTTGCCGGCCGCCAAAACGACGAGCAAGGCATGGGCGGACGCAAAGAGGGCAACTGGATTAGCGGCATTTCTTTTATTGACAGTATGCGCCTCGGCAACCAGTCTGATTTACCCGAACACATGAAAAACATGGCTTCCCGAAATGCCTTCTATTTCCTGCCGCTGCTTCTGGGGCTGCTGGGCATGGTATTTCAGTTTACCAACAACAAGCGCCGCGCCTTTGTTATTCTGCTGCTATTCTTCTTTACCGGTATGGCCATTATTATTCAGGGCAACTCACCACCCCTGGAACCTCGTGAGCGCGACTATATTTTTGCCGGCTCTTTCTGGGCGTTCAGCATTTGGGTGGGGCTGGGTGTTATTGCCCTCTACGATATTTTTGAACCCAAACTTAAAGGCAAAATAGCCGCCTTTTTATCTGTTGGACTGGCGCTGGCAGTGCCCGCAATTATGGGTTTCCAGGGCTGGGACGACCACAACCGGAGCAACCGGTTTGCCGCCCGCGACTTTGCCGCCAACTACCTCAACTCCTGCGCACCCAATGCCATTATCTTTACCCAGGGCGATAACGATACCTACCCCCTCTGGTATGCACAGGAAGTGGAAAACATACGCCGCGATGTGCGCGTGGTAAACCTTAGCCTCTTAGGGGTAGATTGGTACATTAACCAACTGCGCCGGAAAGTAAACGATGCCGACCCCGTGCCCATGAGCCTCGACTCTATGAAAATACGGGGCAGCCGGCGCGACGTGGTGTATTTTCAGGAAAACGAACAGCGCGCCCCCAAAGGACAGTTCTTCCCCCTTCAGGATATTATCAGGTTTATTGCCGATGATAAACTGTCTTATATTCCACAAGCCGAAGCTAATTACTATCCCACCAAAACCATAAGCCTTAAAGTAAATAAAGATAACGCACTGGCAGACAACGCCGTGGCGCCCGAAGACATGGGTAAAATTGTGGACGAACTGCGATGGACTCTGAACAAAAACAGCCTCTACAAAAACGACCTCATGACCTTAGATATTATTGCCGCCAACAATTGGAAACGTCCTATTTATTTTGCCATCTCTGTTAGCCCCGACAGCTACCTGGGTATGGAAAAATATTTCCAGTTGGAAGGATTGGCTTACCGACTGATGCCCATAGAGGTGGTGCCCGCCATTGACCCCCTTACCGGTAAACCCGACCGGGTGCAAAAAGGAAGGGTAAACCCCGATGTTATGTACGATAACCTCATGAACAAATTTAAATTCGGCAATATTGACAATAAAAACGTGCATGTTGATGCCGATTTGCGCCGAATGGTCTTTAACTTCAGAGGCAACTATGCCCGCCTGGCCAATGCGTTAATTGAAAGGGGCGATAAACAAAAAGCCATACAAGCTTTAGACTATTGCATGGCGCAAATGCCCGATTATGCAGCGCCTTTTAACTTCTATATGTACACCCTCATAGAATCTTACTACCAGGCCGAAGCCTTTGAAAAAGCCAACCAACTTACCGACCAGATTTCTGACCAACTGGTTGAAGAACTGAAATATATTTTGAAACTGCCCAAACGCGAGCAGGAAGCATACGACCAGGAACTGCAACTGAACGACTATTTTATACGCCGTTTTGCTGCTTTAGCCAAACAAAAAGGACAAACCGAATTTGCCGATAAGTTGGAAGCTAAACTCAAAGATCTGGGCTTGTAATTAAGGCAGAGGCATAATATGTGCCTCATGCGCCGTTGGCTGAACCGGCAATAAAAATAGCCAAAACAGGGCAATCTTCTTACAGGTTGCCCTGTTTTTAATAGTAGGAGGTAGTTGCAACTCTGCCGTTTTTTGAATTGGGCAGGCTTTGGGGTGTTTCAACAGCAGCAACCTTCCGCCTATGAAAGATGCAACCGCAATAAAGGCAATACTGTTTACAAAATAACGGTCTTGCAAACACTCGCCGGAAAGTTATTCCATATATCATAAAGCCCAACTATGCACATTCCTTTATTAGAAGACCTTATTATTATCCTGTGTTTTTCTATTGCGGTGGTATTTGTTTTTCACCGTTTGAGGCAGCCTGCCATAGTAGGATTTTTGGCAACCGGCATGCTCATCGGCCCATCGGGGTTAAGTTTGGTAAAGGCGCCGCACGATATTCATCTGCTATCTGAAATAGGGGTTGTTTTACTGTTGTTTGTAATTGGGCTGGAACTTTCGTTCAGGCAACTCATTTCTATAAAACGCACGGTATTTATAGGTGGTACCCTTCAGGTTGGGTTTACCATTTTACTGGTATTTGCCGCGCTATACCTTTGGGGTATTGCACCCGGCACAGCCCTGTTTACCGGTTTCTTGTTTTCGCTTTCAAGCACTGCGGTAGTGTTGCGAATTTTACAGGAAAAAAACGAGATAAACGCTCCGCACGGACGCGTGGCATTGGGAATACTTATTTTTCAGGATATTGCCGTTGTGCCTATGATGTTGCTGGCGCCCATGCTTGCCGGCAAATCGGGCAATATGCTTACCGAAACCCCTCTGTTATTGGGTAAAGTTGCCGGCGTAGTGCTGCTCACATACCTGGGCGCCCGCTACTTAATTCCGCACCTTTTTTACTACATTGCCCAAACGCGCAATAAAGAACTGTTTTTGCTCACCACCATTGCTTTTTGTTTTGCGGTGGCGCAGCTAACTGCACTGTCGGGGTTATCGTTGGCATTGGGCGCGTTTTTGGCCGGGTTAATTATTTCGGGGTCAGATTACAGTCATCAGGCAAGCAGCAATATTATCCCATTCCGCGAGTTGTTTACCAGTTTTTTCTTTGTTTCCATAGGCATGTTGTTAGACCTGTCTTTTGTTTATTCGCATTTTTTTTCCATTGCCGGCATAACGCTGTTGGTAATATTGGCAAAAACCTTTACCGCCGCTCTGGCAGCCCAATTGCTTAAATACCCTGTGCGAACGGCTTTATTAACCGGTTTTTCGCTGTTTCAGGTAGGCGAATTTGCCTTTGTTTTATCGGCATCGGGTATTGAGTATGGTTTGTTAAACAATTATTTCAACCAGTATTTTCTGTCGGTTTCCATTATAACCATGTTGCTTACACCAATAGTTATAACCTGTGCACCTGCTGTTTTCGACCGCATGGCAGCCTTGCCCCTTTTTGCCCGGTATGTAGGCAGCCCGCCCACCGCCGTTGCCGGCAACGGCGAACCTCTGCAAGACCACATGGTTATTATTGGTTATGGACTAAACGGCACCAACGTAGCCAAGGCAGCAAAACACGCCGGTATTGATTACCGCATTATTGAATTGAATTTTGAAACTGTTGTCGAAGCCAAAAACAAAGGCGAACAAATAATTTTTGGCGACGCCACCCAACCCCATATCCTGCACGAAGCACGCCTTGAAATAGCCCGCGTGGCAGTTATTGCCATATCTGACCCCAAAGCAACGAAAGCCATTGTGTCTAATATCCGAAACATTTCGCCCACCGTTTACCTGATTGTGCGAACCCGATTTGTAAAAGAAACCGATGAGCTGATAGCACTTGGCGCCGATGAGGTAATACCCGAAGAATTTGAAACCTCTATCGAAATTTTTTCAAGGGCGTTGCTCAAATACCTTATTCCGTTAGATGAAGTGGAAAAACTGGTGCAAGATGTGCGAACCGGCAACTACCAAATGCTGCGCCCCAAAACAGAGGTTGCTCCTGTGGGCGTTTTTCTTAACCAACCGCCCAACATCAACATTTCGTGCCTTAGGGTAGCTGCCGACAGCGGCAGGGTTAGCGGTAAAACTATTGCCGATGCCGAAATAAGAAAAACATGGGGCATTACCATTCTGGCAATTAACCGATACAATTCGCTTATCTCGGTTATAGAACCGCATATTAAAATTTTACAAAACGATTTGCTGTATGTTACCGGCAATACCGCCCAAATTGATGCCTTTTATAAAGAAGTGGCGTAGTATTAACCCGGCAAGAGGCAGGCAACTTTTACCGCCTTTGGTCTGCCATGGCCCTGCAACCACCGGCATACATACAGTTTTGCGGCTAACTGCAGCCATGTAGCAGTAAAAAGCCGGCAAACTGTGTAAATTTGCAACAGGTTAAACAGGTTTTAAGTAGGGTTTTATGGCCGCTTTTGTAGTAAACAGAATTTTAAAAAGCAGAGAGCATGTAAAAACACAGGCACTTATCTTGTTTTGCTTTATATGTATGACAGGGTTGCTTTCGGGTTGTGCATCGGGACGAATGTCAAAAAACGTAGCTTATTTGTATTCCGGCAAATCGGTCATTCCCGAAGTAAAAATAAAAACACACTACGCCGGAAACGACACGGTTGTTGTTTATATGGGTATTTCTTCCAATGCCATTGCCTTTGACCAAAACCAAACCGCCCGCTTTGGCGTTTTGCTGCGGTTGTACTACAACAAAAACGGCAAAACCGACGAACTGGCCGACAGCGCATATTTACTGCTCACTGCCGCTAAAAACGAAACCGAATTTACCATACTAACGCATAGCTTGCATGTTGCACCGGGCAACAATTACTTGTTGCAGGTATATGCCGTAGAAGAAAGCAACCGGAAAGGCTACCGCGGTGAGGCAGGCATTTGGCGCAAAACCCCCTACAATGAACAAGATGAGCAAAACTACCTCTTTACCAACGCCCATACCGGCGAGGTTATATTTGATACCTATGTCCGGCAAGGCACGCAGTTAAGGGTAAACTACCGCAATCAAACCTATGCTAATTTTACCGTGCAATATTTTGTGCCTGTGCCTTATATGGCACCGCCGCCGTTTACCGCACTTAAAGAAGCACCCCTGCCTGCCAAACCCGACAGCTTGTTTACCACCACCGCCTACCTTACCCTTAACCGGCAGGGCATGTATTTTATTCAGGCAGATACCAACAAAATGGCAGGCATTTCAATAGTTTGCACCGATGCCGCCTATCCCAAGCTTACTACCGCCCCCGACCTTATTGAAGCGCTGCGATACATAACCCGGAACGAAGAATACACCCAAATGCTTAAAGCCCCAAACCCCAAAGCCGCCGTTGATGATTTCTGGCTTGCCCGCGCCGGAAGCGCCGACAGAGGGCGAATTCTTATTAAGGAATACTACGGACGGGTACAGCGAGCCAACCAGTTTTTTACAACTTTCCGCGAAGGTTGGAAAACCGACCGCGGCATTATTTATATTGTCTATGGAATACCCGATGCACTCTATAAACTGCCCGATGCCGAAACATGGGTATATTATATTAAAGGAACCCAAAACAAACTCCAGTTCGATTTCCAACGGCAAGACCTTATCTTTACCAACCAAAACTACCGCCTCATTCGCGACCCTTTTTATGAAAGCAGTTGGCAAAACGCCGTTTACGAATGGCGAAACGGCATTATCTCCAATACCAATGCCAATTGAACCACCTCAACTGAACCACCCGATTGCTTGGTTTATAGCCCAAATTGTTGTACTTTTGCACTTAATTTCACCTTTTCAATAGCTTTACCATGAACATCAGCAAATTATTACTCCTTGCACTGTTTTCTGTTCTCTTTTTTGCCGGCTGCGGAAAATCGGCACAAAAAACCGCTTCGGCCGTTGGCCCCAATGGCGAGCAATATTTTGGCGAAAAAATTGACGATGCCGGCGTAATTCCACTTTCCGATATGCTGGCTAAAATGAACCAATCCAGCGCAGCCGAAATGGAAGCTAAAGTAAGCGGAACCGTTACCGGCGTTTGTCAGGTAAAAGGCTGCTGGATGACCCTGCAAACTCCCGATGGCGACGATATGCGCGTAACCTTTAAAGACTACGGCTTTTTTATGCCCAAAGACATTTCGGGTAAAAACATTGTAATGCGCGGCATTGCCAAAGTAGATACCACCTCCGTGGCAGATTTGCGCCACTATGCCGAAGACGCCGGAAAATCGGAAGCCGAAATTGCGCAAATTACCCAACCCGAAATTGCTGTTACCTTTGTGGCAGACGGAGTAATTTTAAAATAATGCGCACTTTTTTACGCCACATATTGCAGTTCAAAAAAAAACTGTTACCTTTGCGTCGCAAAAATAATTGCTGGCAGATTCCGTAGCTCAGTAGGTAGAGCACATCCCTTTTAAGGATGGGGTCCTGGGTTCGAGCCCCAGCGGAATCACTTGTCTGAATATGATTTACAGGAAAGCGCCGTTGTAAACACCTTGTTTACAGCGGTTTTTTTGTTTACCCCCTTGCCGGCTGCTTTCTCCTGTTTTTAGCTGCCCTGCAAGCGGGTGCTGCCATTTTATTTTGCAATTGGTTACGGGGCAATTTGTGGCGGCACACTATAATATATTCACTTCCGGTTCCAGCAAGATGCCAAATCGGTCTAAAACCGATTGCTGTATGCTTTCTGCAAGTTGTTTTATTTCGGCGCCGGTGGCATTGCCATAGTTTACCAGCACCAGGGCATGGTTTACATGGGTGCCGGTATTGCCAATACGGCGGCCTTTCCAGCCGCATTGTTCTATGAGCCAGGCGGCTGGAATTTTCATGCGCCCGTTTGCGGCGGGGTAATGTGGCATGGTATTATGTAAACGGTGCAGGTACTCAAATGTGGTTGTTTCCAGTTCGGGGTTTTTAAAAAAGCTGCCGCAGTTGCCCAGTTCGGCCGGGTTGGGCAGTTTGGCGTTTCTGATATGACAAATGGCGTGGCTTACTGCTTGTACTGTGGGGTTAATATAACCCAGTTGTTCCAGCGTGCGCTGCACTTCGCCGTATTGCAGGTTAAACTGTGGGTTTTTTTTGAGTTGCAGGGTAACCGAGCAAATAAAATACTGCCCTTTGAATGCTGTTTTGAAAATGCTGTTGCGATAGCCAAAACGGCATTCGGCGTTTGAAAAGTTGTGTATTTCGCCCGATGCCAGATGTACGGCTTGTAATTGTACAAATACATCTTTCAACTCAACACCATAAGCACCAATATTTTGTATGGGCGCTGCCCCTGCCGAACCCGGTATGAGTGAAAGGTTTTCCAGCCCGCCCCAGTTTTGCGCCACGCAGTATTGCACCAGTTCATGCCAAACCTCGCCGCCCTGTACAGTAAGCCATACGGTTTGGCTGCTTTCCCGGTCAATGGCAATGCCTTTAAGGCAGTTGTACAACACCAGCCCGTTGTAGTTTTGAGTAAACAACAGATTGCTGCCGCCACCCAGGGGCAGTTTGGGCATTTGGGTAAACATGCCTTTGGAAGTTGCCAGTTCCTGCACCTGTTGTATGTGGTTAATATGCGCAAAATAGCGCGCCTGTACCTCAATGCCAAAGGTGTTGTAGGGTTTAAGAGAAACGCATTCGCTTATGGCAGTCATGAGGTGGTTTGGAGGTTAATGTAGAGAAAGAGCGCTGTTTTATCGCAGCAATACTAATTTTTGCATTTCGTGCGCCACGCTGTTATCGGTAAGGCTGCGCACGGTAAGTTTGTAAACATAGGTACCGCGGCCAATTTTGTTGCCAAAATCATCGCGCCCGTCCCAGGTAATGTCGTCAACCCTGAAACCGTTTGAAATAACCGGCTGCTGAATGGTTTTAACCACCCTGCCCGAAATGGTGAAAATTTGCACTGTTACCAGCAGTTGGTCGTTGGGGCGGTTATGCTCAAACCAAAAAGCAGTGTTGGTGGTAAACGGGTTGGGGTAGTTTAAAACATGGCTGAGCGCCAAATCTGCCGATGGCGCTACCACAAACTCGGTATAACCTTTGCCCGAATTGTTGTGGGTATCCCAGGCTTTTACCTCAATAGTATGCCGTCCGTCGGGCAGGTCAGACAGCGGGTAGCGCACTTCGCCTTTCTGAAAACTGTCTAATGCTGCCTTGTAATATTGGTTGAGCATAATGGAACTTTTGGTATCATCATTTAAAATGGCCGAAATATCGTGGCCAATACCATTGCCAACGGTGTTTACCCCACTTTGGTCGGCAAGTTTTACCAGCAGGGTAGGGCTGGCGTTGGTAGTTCCGCCAAACACAAATTTTTCGTCGTTCATAAAAATTTGCACATCGGGGCCTTGGTTGTCTTCGGGTGCAGTTTCATCAACGCCGCCAATAATTACTTCTTCGGTATAACCTTGCGCATCGGTAAGTACACCGTCATCGGCATAAAGGCTTATGCGGCCGCTGCCATACTGGTAGGCAATATCTTTTGGGGTAATAAAGGTAAAATTAAACTGCCCGTTGGTAACGGTGGCTTTGCCCTTAAACACAATATTGCGCCGTAGCTGATAGGTAGCGGGCTGGCTGTTGGGGTCGTTTGCAAGTGTTTGTACATTTACCGATTTATCATACACTACCGGGTACACGGTTCCGTTAAAGGAGGTAAGAGGGCTGCCATCGGGCAATTGAATTTGTCCGGAAACGGTTACTTGTGCCAGGGCTTTAATAGTATCGGCATTAGCAGCCAAAGGCTGGTTGTTTATAGCAGTAACTACGGCCTTGTATTTAGGATAATTGAGTTGCAGCGAGGGGTCGCCCAGCAATACAAATTTGCGGTTATTAACCGAACTGGTGAGCAAATCTGCATCATTTTTTGAGAGGCGTGCTACTTCTCCCAAGGCAAGCGGTTGCCCGTTTTCGGTTTCAAACAGGCGGTTGAGGAAGGCGGTGTTCAGTTTTTCGTTGGCGCTGGCATAAACCAGTCGCACAGTGGTCATAAGGGCAATGGCGCCGCCATCGGGTTTTACCATCAGCAGTTCGCCGGCCGATACTTTTTCGGGATTATCATAGCGGCTAAAGCTACAGGTGGCGGTAATGAACAAGGGCAGTTTATCTGTGTTTGTCCAGCTTTGTATGTCGTCAATTTTTAAAATTCGTTCATGTGCCCAGCCGGCTTCGCCGCCATGTCCTACGTAGTTCATAATTAGGGTTCCGGTAAAAATCTTGTTGTTAATGGCGGTGTTCACATCGGGGTACAGGTTGCCGCCGGCGGTAGAAACCTGTTGGTAGGCATCGAGGTAAATTTTGTCAATATTATAGGCGGGGTAAGCGGCTTCCAGTGTATTGGTATGCGTTTCGGCATCTCCCAGGTGAATGTTAGAGTCTTCGTCGTCGGCAATAAAGGTAAGGTTGTTGCGCCACTCGCCCAGTGAAGCACTGCTGTGGTAGCTCAAAATTTTGTCAATAACTTGTTCGGCTTCTTCGGTTGTAGTTACGGGCAGGCGGCCAATGCCCACATCAAGAAACTGGTTTTTCTGGTTCATATCTGCGCCTTCGGTATCATCTAAAATACCAAAGTAATCATCGGAACAATAGCTGTCGGTTGCGTTAAAAGATTCCACGCTTTCGTAGGTAGGTACAAAATTATGGTTGTTGCCGGCGTTGTACTCAATGCTTCGGTAGTCAAAAGAGGCATCGCCCAGCAGCAGCAGGTGTTGGGGCATGTTATCGGCATTAGTGCCGGCGCGGTCGTAAAACATTTTCACAAAATCTCTGATAGCCGAAATATCGGGCGTGCCCGATGAAAATTCGTTGTAAATTTGTTGTGGGGTAGCCACCAGCACTTCCAGCCCGTTGTTATTGCGGCGGTAGTTTGCCAGGCGCTCGGCGGCGGTTAAAAAATCGGGGTGAGTTACAATAATCATATCGGGGTTTTGCAGGGCGTGCAGGTTTTGAGGCTGCACGGTTCCTGCGGCAGTTGGGGTAAAATACTGGCTTCCGTCAAAAGCTATAAAGCGGCGCAGGGTAGAGGTAGGGGCATAAAACACGTATTGGTTGCCGCTTTCGGGGGTAAGTTGCCATTTGGTAATTTGGTTGGGTTGGGTAACTTCCCACACCTGTACGGCAGGTGTTGCGGCTTGCAGTATAAAGCGCGATAGTTTGTTAACCCCAACAGATTGGGGGTCGGCAAAGGTCATTTGAGGTCCGGTAAACACTAATTGGCGGCGGGCGTTAAGTTCAAGGAAATCGAGCCAGCCAATGGCACTTATGTCGGGGCGCACATAGTTGAGCGACAAGGTAATATCGGGCGAAGAGGAAGTAAAAGAGCCTGTGGCAGAGCCGGTTCGGGCATAGTAGCCTTCATAACTTCCGGTAACTGATGATACCCCGATGTTTTGCAGCAGGGTTCCGTTTGCCGACACCCTGAAGGTACTGCTGCTGCCCGAAGCACTGCCTGTTACATATCGGGCGGCTACCTGTGTGCGCAGGGTAACCGGTTCGGTGGTAACCAAATTGGGAAAACTGAAGTTAAAATTTTGAGTAAGTTCTACATTAAATTCTTCTCCCAGCCAGGTACGGCCGCTTTTTATGGGCTGCACACGGTCGTTGTTGTGTATGGCGTAATCGGTAAAAGCGGTAACTGTGGTGTTGTATTCGGCGGTTTGGGGTTGGGGTTCAATGCGTTTACCGGGGCCTATGTCAAAGTTCAGGAAGTAGTAATTAAAATTGCTGTAGAGGTGTTTTTGGTAGGTAAAGCGCTGTGTAGATGGGTTGTATGTCCATGTATCGGGGCTTTGGGCGTAAAAAAGGGCGTAATCTTGCGCATCAAAGAGGTTGTTTCCGTTTTGGTCATACACCTGTATGGGGTTTTCGGTTAAATCGTCATATTTGTCGGCGCCGGCAAGTTCGGGCAGCATACCGCCGCCGTTGCCGTAAATGCGCAGGTTGGTTAAAGAAACGGCAGAATTAATGCCCAGGCTTTGTAAAAAGGGATAGTCTATTTTGTGAATGCCGGTTTTATCTGTTTTAAACTGGTAAAACACCCCTTGGTTAAGTACCGAGTTATCGGTATAGGTGCGGTTGCTTTTTGCCAGCGGGTTGGTGGCGCCGGGCATTAGTTTAAGGGTTAAATCAAAGCGCACCAGTTTTTCGGGTTGCCCGGTAAGCGGGTTTATGCGCAGGGGTATAAAAGACAGCAGCACAAAAGCCTGTTTTTTTTCGTAGCCAACCTGGGTTTCAACTGCAATATCGGGGCCTTGCAACTCGTTAATGTGGGGCAGGTTGTCAATTCCAATAGGTTCGTATTGGGCGTTTACCACCTGAGCCTGTACCGCAGCCGCATTGCCGGCCGGAAATTTGGCACACCAGTAGGGCAGGTTGTGGCGCTGAAAATCGTAGGCAGCGCCCTTAAAAGACAGAGATGGCAATAAAGCATTGGTGGAAGGAGTTTTGGGGCTATTTAAATACCATGTTATTTCAAAACCGCGCAGGGAGGTTGTTTGCTGTGCGTAACCGTTAACAAACACCAAACCCGAAAAAAAGCAGATAATGAGCAAAAAAATGGAGTTTTTCATAAACAAACAGGTACTTTTGCAGCTAAATTAAATAAACCCGCCACAATAATGCAAAAGGTGGCGGCAGTACTATGCACAATTTAAATTACTTTATTCCGAAAACGGTAAAAATGGCATTTTGGTTTGCACGGGGTCAGGCGCTGCCTGTATTTTTTAATTTTACCCTCAAACTGCACTGCTGCTTTACCGAAAAAACTTTTAACTATTATTGAATGAAAGGGTATATTGTTTCATTGCTGGCATTACTTAGTTGCATTTTTCCGGTAAAAGGTTGGGCACAAGACCCCGAATTCAGCCAATTTTATGCCGCACCGGCGCATTTGAACCCCGCCATGATAGGTTTTTCGTGGGAGCCGCGCATTGCGCTTAACTACCGGCATCAATACCCGCAGTTTGGCAACGCCTTTCTTACTTTTGCCGCCTCTTACGACCAGCATTTTGACGACCTGAACAGCAGTTTCGGGTTATCGGTAATGGCCGACCGCGCCGGGGAGGGAGGCTTGTACAATACCTATTACCTAAACGGACTATACGCCTATCAGCTTAGGTTTACCAATAACCTGAACGTTAAAATAGGCATACAGGCAGGCTACCTGCAACAATCTTTAGATTGGAGCAAACTGGTATTTACCGATATGATTGACCCCACTAACGGCGCCTCTACCGGCAGCACAGCCGAGCAAATGCCCGAAAGAACCAACATACACCGCCTCGATTTGGGCGGCGGGTTGGCAGCCTACAACAGCAAATTTTATGTTGGCGCATCGGTAAAACACGTAACCACCCCCTCGCTTGCCTTTACCAACAGCAACGATGCCGACAATACCCTGCGCATTCGCAGCGCATTCCATGCCGGCTGGGTATTTTATATGGGCAAGGTAATTGTTGATAAACCCCGCTTTTACATCAGCCCCAACCTGCTGTTCATAAACCAGGGCAGGCATTTTCAGGTAAATGCCGGCACTTATTTGGGTAAAGGAATATTTTTTGGCGGACTCATGCTAAGGCATACTATACGCAATGCCGATGCGTTAATATTGTTGGCAGGTATAAAAGCAGGCGTAGTAAGGGTAGGGTATAGCTATGATATTAACATAGCGCCCATAGGAACCGGCGCAAGTGCCCATGAAGTATCGGTTTTAATAGATTTTGGACAACGAAAAGGATTAGACAGAGAAATGCGCAGAAAAAAAGCAGGTGAATGCCCCGAAATTTTTGCACCCTGACAATAAAAAAAACAAGACAGCGTTTTGCTTTTACACCGGCAAACAACACATTTTGTCAATAAAATGTTATTTTTG
>MTCR01000136.1 GCA_002212725.1 Sphingobacteriales bacterium TSM_CSM
TCGTCCGAAAGTGCCGTTAACAAAAAAGTGCTTTCCGTTGCCGAAATTACCGGTAGTTCCAATTCAAGGTATGTTACGTCAGTAACTGTTGATGCCTCGAACCCGCAAAACATGGTAGTAACTATGGGTAATTACGGGTTTGCCAATTATGTTTTCAGAAGCGCCAATGCTCTTAGCAATTCACCGGTTTTTACCACTATGCAAGGTACAGGTGTTAATGCGTTGCCCGCCATGCCGGTTTATGACCTGATAATTGATGCCGATAACCCCAACCGGTTGCTTGCCGGTACCGATTTGGGCGTATGGATGTGTGAACTGGTGCAAACAGGCGTTGCCACATTTGATTATATCTGGTCTGAACAAAACGAAGATATTGGCCGAATACCCGTATTTAGAATACGGCAGGAACCCATAGGGCAATTTGGCTGTAATGTTCTATATATTGGAACTCATGGAAAGGGAATGATGCGAAGCACTACTTTTACCTTTCCGCCGCCATCGTGCAATACCACCTTGCCCGAATGGGGGTCGGCAGTTGGCATACAGGAAACAACCGCCGTCGAAAACGAAATTGCAGTGTATCCCAACCCGGTAACGGCACAAACACAGGCTTTTGCAAAAGTAAATCTGGCTCATGCAGCAAGTACTGCAACAATATCGGTTTATTCGGTTACCGGTCAACTGGCAATGGTGCAAAACGTAGAAACTGCCGTTGCAGGTACTCAATACCTATCGGTCAATACTGCTCAGTTAGCAAAGGGTTTGTATGTAATGATTTTGGAAGCAAAAGGGCAAAAAAGTGTTTGCCGGTTCTTGGTGCAGTAACAAAAACGGGCAGTTTTTCTTTTACTAAAGTTTAATCTGTTTCACGTTTAACATTTGTTATCATTTTACCGCTTTGATTTTTTTGCTTTGTTCAATAATTTTGCCCAGACAAAAATTAGTTCACAAACCTCTTAAATTTACAGTGCTATGCGTACTTCTTTAGTTGCTCCAATCATGGTATTTTTACTGGTTTTGGTTTCATGCAAGGGCAAAGAGCAAGATGCAAACCGCCAAGCCGCCGATAAGCCGGGCGCTGCTACCCAAACACCGGTTGTTACTCCCTATGCGGGTGAAAATGGGTTACAAAAATCGGTAACCAACAACCAGCAAGGGCAAGTGGCAGAAGAAGGCGATTTGCTGAACGGAAAGAAAGAAGGGACATGGGTAACCTATCATAATTCGGGATTGGTTGCTTCGGTTACCAGCTATCGGGGTGGAAAGAAGCATGGCTTTGCCATGAAAGCCGATGATACCGGCAGTATTACCGAAAGAATGTTTTACGTAAACGATCAATTAGAGGGTAAGCGTTTTTTGTATAACCACACCCGCGTAAAGGAAGAAGCCAACTACCGCAACGGCAAACTTGACGGAGAACGCAAACTGTATTACGACGACGGTAAAGTACAGGAGGAAGGCAACTTTAAAAACGGCAAACGCGACGGCATTGCCAAATGGTACGACCAACAGGGCAGCGTAACCATACAATACACCTATAAAGACGGTGAAAAGGTAGAGTAATTGCCTTTCTTTTTCTTATTGAAGAACATCGGGTAAGGAACAGCGCTTTATCCGATGTTTTTTTTATTGGGTCAGTTGTTTTTCCATATAGTAATGCAGAATGGTAACCTCGGTAAAAGGGTTGCCTTCTATATGGTAGCCGAGTTTAAGGTAAAAGGGCACTGCTGTATCTCTTGCGTGGCAATGAATGATGCTAAAACCTGCTTGCACTGCCCAATTTTCGGCAAAAGCAACTAATTTTTGCCCAATGCCTTGTCTTTGCAGATTGGCCGCTACTGCTACCTGCCGCATTTTTATTTTTCGGTTTGCTTCGGGCACTAAAATAAGGCAGGCCAGTAATTTTTCGCTTTCGGCGTCGAAACAGGCAAGATGCACCTGTTCATTTTCGGCAGCTAACTGTTCTTCGGTAAAATGCAGATGCAGCGGTTTCCGCAATATTTCATCGCGATGCTGTATGGTTTGGCGGTATTGCTCAGAGCCATACGCTATGCGGCAGCAATAAGTATTCATTGGCAGGTGGTTATAATAGTGGAAATGAAAAATCCCCGAACCGGAGTAGTTAACCCTGCGGTTCGGGGATTTACAATGATAAAACGGGCTTTATTTTTTAACCAATTTGGTGCTAACCATGTCGGCGCCGTTGGTTAAAGTTACAAAATACATACCTGCGCTGGCGGTGCTCATGTCAACAGTAACCGTATTTATTCCGCTGTTGGCATCTACGGGCAGATGGTAAACCAAGCGGCCGGTAACATCAAACACTTTAAGGCTGTACTGCCCTGCGGTGGCTGCGGTAAAGGCTATGTTGGCTGCATCAATTACCGGTACGGGTGCTACATAGTTAAATGCAAGCGGTTTGTTGTTGCCGGTTCGGTTAAGCGATACTATGCCTGCCACTTTGGATTGGCCGTTAAAATCGGTTTGGCTCAGGCGGTAGTAGCTTATGCCGTTGGGGGCATTGCGGTCCAAATAGGTGTAGCTTACTGCCGAAATGGTAGTGCCTGCGCCATCAATGGTGGCAATGGCGGTAAAGTTGTTGCCATCGGAAGAGCGCTCCAGAGTAAAGTAGTCGTTATCGGTTTCGGTAGCTGTAGCCCAGTTAAGTTGGTTGCCTTCGGGCAATACTTTACCGGTGTAGTTAAGCAGTTCAACCGGTGTTTTGTAGCAAACAAATTCCTCATTTATAGCCTGATCTGAACAGCCGGCGGCATCAGATACAAAAAAGGCGTAGCTGGTAGTTGAACCTTCGGGGAAAATAATTTCTACATTTTCACCCTGTGCCAATGAGCCGAAGAAATCACCTGCTACGCTATAGGAACTGCCGGCATCAAATGCAGGATAGCCGCCAAAGATGGCAATAGTTACATGGTAGTCGCCCACCAGCCAGTCGCAGGCTTCATTTACCACAATTTGAACCGGAGTAAGGAATACAACAGGGTAGCCGGGGCTAACCGAAATGCAGGGGTCTGCCAAATCGGGGAAGCCGGTTCCATCATCGTCGGCTACTATAGAAGAAATGTAGAGGGTGGTATTGGTAAGGTAAGCGCCGTCGTTGCTGAAAATGCCGGTGGTGTTGGCATCATAAATGGTAAATCCGGGTATGGTAATATCGCCGTTGGGGCTGTTGTGCAGGGCGTAGGCGAGCACATCGGGCACACCGTCAACCACGTTCAGCACGGCGCCTACGGCGGTAGCGGTTACGCTGTTACCGGAACAAATAAAGTCAGCATCGGTACTGATAACACCGGCTTGTCCATCTGTAGCCGGGTTGCAGGATTGAACGGTAACGGTAACCTGTTGTGAGTAGGTGCAATCTCCCAATACAGAGGTTACGGTATAGGTAGTGGTTTGTACGGGTGTGCAGGTGGGCGTAGCCGAGGTAGCGCTGCTTAACCCTGTTGCGGGTGACCATGTATAAGTGCCCGAGGCGGGGTCAACACCCGGAACATCGGGAACTCCACCGCTCACCGAAAGGGTAGTGCTTTGACCGGGAGAGAGGGTAATATCAGGAGAAACCGTAAGCGGCAGAATATCGGCAATATTTAAGGTAGCGGTTTGCACTATGGTATCGCAGGCAAAATTAAGAGCAAAAACCACTTCAATATTATCGCTGTCGGGTATGCCGTCTTCGAGCACTTCAATAGGTATGGAGAAGGTGGTGGAACCTGCGGGAATGGTAAAGTTTGTGTTAACCGATGCATAGTCAACTCCCTCCTGAGCAGTACCGGCCAAACTAAAGCTAAGGTTGGCAGCTTCGTCTAAAGGTTCGCTGGCGGTAAAGGTAACCACACCGTTTACACAACCCTCAACGGCGGTTTCAAGGCCGGCAACGGTAAGCGAAACGGCAGAGGCTTCAACAGTGATAAAATTGGTGCTAAGGCTGCCCTCTTCAATGAAAACTCCCGAGTCGAGTGCGGTATCAAGTGCATCGGCAACGGCAATTTTAAGGTGGTA